>NZ_BAABKC010000007.1:0-99067 GCF_039543625.1 Streptomyces similanensis
TCATCAGCGTCTCCGACGGCACCTCCCGGGCCCGGTGACACCACCCCCCAGGTCATCCGTTCGACAGGGGGCAACAGTCATGCCGGGCCCGGAGGCCAGCGGCCCCATTGCGGAACCGCGGAAAACATAACGGGGCCCGGTGGGCAGGGTCATGCGGTCACGCTCCAGCACCTCGTGGATCACTTCGTGAAGTGCCGTGGCCGGTCTCCTGGCTTACGGGTGCGCGCGTGTCCGTCCCGGTCTTCCCGTCCGCCGGGCGGCGGACAGTGACCGTGCGCTGCTGGGACGGAGACTCCCCGATCACAGTGGCGAGGGCCGCTCCGGTCTGGGCCCCTCGATCAGTGAGCGGCCGTCACCGGTCTTCCCGAGCACCACGGCCCGGTCACGATAGGAGGCGGTGCTCATCGCTGCATAGCTGCGCAGCCGTGCAGGTGTGCAAGATCACAACCGCCTCCCCCGTCGCCCCGATCTTCATTTAGTCGGGGCTATTGGCCGCCTGGTTCCAGGTCGAGGACCGATGGCGTGGTGAGGCGTGTCGAGCACCTCAGGCGCCGCGGCGAGACCCGGCGGGGCTGCTAGCTTCGCCCACCTGATGCGAAGAAGATGCCGGGATCACCGGCAGGTGCGGAGGTGACGGTGGCGCAGACGAGTGGCTCTCCCGACAAGGCGGCCGGTGTTCCTGTCCGGCGTCGCAGCCTCCTGGCGTCGGCCGCGCTCGCGGCG
The DNA here is from genome assembly GCF_039543625.1 of Streptomyces similanensis. Taxonomy (NCBI): domain Bacteria; kingdom Bacillati; phylum Actinomycetota; class Actinomycetes; order Kitasatosporales; family Streptomycetaceae; genus Streptomyces; species Streptomyces similanensis. The sequence goes on from NZ_BAABKC010000007.1 coordinate 724, forward strand.
GGCCCGTCGTTCCCGGTGGCCGCCTGCACCCACGGACCCGTGGATTCGGGGCCCGAACGGCACGCGTTGCCGCGACCCGGGACGGTGTCCCGCCTGGTCGCCGTTCCCGAAAGGAGCCGTGACGTCGACTGGCTCAGGTCGGCCCTTCACGTGGCCGTGGAGATCGAGTTCTCCACCATCCCGCCCTATCTGTGCGGCTGGTGGTCCATCGAGAACCGCAAGTGCGATGCCGCACGGCTGATCCGGCGCATCATCTCCGACGAGATGTACCACCTGGGAATCGTCTGCAATCTGCTGGTGGGTGTGGGAGGTCGGCCGCGGATCCTGGAGTCGGCGCCGGTCTACCCGGGTCCGCTTCCGGGCGGGGTGCATCCTGGGGTCAACGTGTACCTGTCGGGTCTGACCACGGCACTCGTGCGGGACGTGATGATGGCCATCGAGGCACCTGCCGCACCACTGACCGACAGCTCTCATGACCCCCTCAGCATCGGCCGCTTCTACGACGAACTGCTCAAGGCGTTCCGGACGGTCGCACCCGAGCTGTCCGCCGACCGGCAACTGCGCGAACGCATCGGCGACGACACACTGAGACCCGTCAAGACCCTGGCGGACGTAGAGCGCTCGATCGAGATCATCCAGGACCAGGGGGAGGGCACCTCCGCCTCCCCGGCCGACGGTCTGGGCGACGGACACCTGGCGCACTACTACGCCTTCGCGGAGATCTACCACGGCCGACGGCTGCTCGAGGTCGGCGGCAGGTGGCAGTTCACCGGAGCGCCGGTGCCCTTCCCCGACACGCGGCCCATGTCCATGGTCCCGGCGGGCGGCTGGGACCGGCCGCCCGCCGGCGCCCGACAGCTGCTGGACGACTTCGACCACACGTACACCGGGGTTCTGGAAGCACTCGACACGGCGTGGGCCGAAGGCGATCCCCGTAGTCTCAGGACGGCTGTACGTCGGATGCGCAGGCTGGAGACTCCTGCCGTGGGCCTGATGGAGATGCCCGTCCCCGGGACGAAGGAGACCTACGGCCCCCAGTTCCGGCCTCGCGGACGACCCACACGGCTCCACCCCTCGGGGGCCTCGCGCCCTGTGCTGTAGACCGGCGCCGGCAGGAACGCCGGGCGGCTCGGTCACCACTCGACGACCAGCCTCGACACACCGCGCGTCGCGAGGCCCTCCCGCCATACGACGGCCCCGTCCTCTGGGGCGAGTCGCAGCTCGGGGAAGCGCTGCCACAAGCGGGTCAGCGCGATCTTCATCTGGAGGAGAACCAGCGGCGCGCCCATGCACCGGTGGGCGCCGTGTCCGAAGGTGAGGTGTGCGGGTCGGCGGGCGTCGCTCTTCGCACCCGATGCGCCGAATACTTCGGCGTCATGGTTGCAGTGCAGCAACGAGACGATGACGGCCTCTCCTCGGCGCACCGTCGTCCCGCCCAGGACGAGGTCCTCGACGGCCACTCGGGGAAAGCTGATAGGTGTGGACGGCGTCGTGCGGAGCAGCTCCTCGACCGTCTCCTCAACAGATTGCCCGGCGAGCGCGTCACCGGTGAGCAATTCGAGTATGGCGAGGCTCAGTTGATGCGCGGTGGTCTCGTAACCGGCCATGAGAAGGGCCAGTCCGAGATTGACCAACTCGGTGCGGGACATCTCACCCGACTGCTCGACCCGCACCAGCGCGCTCAGGAGATCCTGCTCGGGCGCATCTCTCTTTCTCTCGATCAGTGAGGACATGTACTGGATCAGAGTCAGGATGTGGCGGCCTCTTCTGCGGATCCCCTGAGGCGTCATGTCGAACAGGGCAGTCACGGCGGCGTCGAAAACGGGCCGATCCGCGGCCGGCACGCCGAGCAGTGCGCTCAACGCGGCCATGGGAAGGGGCGAAGCATAACCGCTGACCAGGTCGGCGCCCGGCCCCGCAGCCTGTAGCTGATCCAGCAGTGCGTCGGCGGCTTCCTCGATCACCGCTGCCTGTGCGGTGGCTCGGGCGCTGGTGAATGCCGCTGCGGCGACCCGGCGCAGCCGGGCGTGGTCCGCGCCGTCCAGACTCATGATCGAGTTTGGTGAGAGGTCGACGGATCCCCATTTCGGAGCATCGGGGTGGGTGGCCGCGGCTCGGCTGAGACGTGTGTCGGCCAGCGCGGCGCGCCCCACGGCGTAGTCGGTGATCAGCCACATGTGATCACCGGTGGGCATCCGCACGCGTGTGACGGCCTCGCTTGACGGCGCTGCGAGGAAGGGCGGCAGCGGGCCGATCCGGTGGTGATGGAAAGTGCCGGACATGGTCGATGACTCCTGTTCGGAAAGGGCGGCCGCTCCGGCGCCTTCGGTTACTTCCCTGAGCTCATCCACGCCTGTGGTGTCAGCCGCGCGTGGGCGCCGAACTGCGTCGGTCCGTCGACCTGCGCTCCGCTGGACAGGACGAGGTCCCGGAGGCGCTGCGGCAGGGCGTCGTCGAAGCGGAGGTGGCCCGGCACTGTGACTTCGGCGTTGCGCAGCGGCGTCGCGATCTCGCGGCAGGTGGTGCTGAGCCAGTCGAGAACCGCGGGGTCCCCCGAGCGGCCCGCGACCGGCGTCCAGGTGGCCACCTCAGGCTGCCGGAGGCCGGCGTCGAGGAACGTCCGGGTGAGACGGGGGCCGAAGTCGGGGACGGCGCCGGTCGCCAGGAAGGGGCCGGGCCACAGCGCGTAGTACTCGTCCCACTCCGGCAGCGGCGGACGCGACGGCGACGTGTTGGTGAAGTCCATCTCGTGCATGACGACGATCCCGTCCGGTTTCAGCAGGGACGTCAGACGGCGCAGCGCGGACACCGGATCGGGCAGGTACATCAGGATGTACCGGCCGACCAGGACGTCGAACTTCTCCGGCCAGGTGAAGTCGGCGAGGTCCGCGGCTTCGTACCGCACCGAGTCCGCGAGACCCGCCTCCCGTGCCAGGATCCGCGCCTTGTGGACGCTTCCGGGGTCACGCTCGATTCCCACGACGTGTCCGCCGGGCCCGACCAGTCCGGCGGCCAGCAGGGAGACATATCCCAGTCCGGCGCCGATGTCGAGGACGCTCATCCCCGGACGTACCCCGGCCGACCGCAGGATGCGTTCGGTGAACGGCGAGATCGCCTCGTTCTGCAGGGTCAGCCTCTGGTGCTCGCTGTCGGAGTGACCGAGCAGGTATGCGTCGTGCGCCATGCGAGGCCTCCAGGGCCGGTGATGCGGGAGCCTCCCACGGCAGGTGGCCGGGGGCTCCGCGGTGTCTGCGGCACTGAGTGCCCTGTGGCGGACGCGCGGTGCGGTCCGGTGTTCCGGGTGCGTCACGTACCGGAGCGGGACATGCGCGTGTCCGACGGGGGCGGGCGGCGCAGCGCCTTGCCGCTGGAGGTGCGTGCGATCCCGCCCCGCCGCACGAACTCGATCGTGTCGGGTGTGATGCCCAGCTCGGCCACGACACGTGCGCGGATGCGTTGCGTCGTGGCGCGACGGCTCGCCTCGTCGTGCCGCGTCGTCTCGACGACGAGCCCGAGCCGGCCTCCCTCGTCGCTCCAGATCTGCTCGGCCACGACGCCGTGGACGGGGAGGCCGGGTGTGTCCCGCACGACCGCCTCGATGTCGCTCGCCCAGTGGTTCGCGCCGAAGACGATGATCACCTCTTTCGTGCGGCCCACGATGTACAGCTCGCCGTCGTGCCACAGGCCCAGGTCACCGGTCGCCACCCAGCCGTCCGGAAGGAGGACGCGACGGCTCTCCTCGGGGTGGTGGTCGTACCCGGTGCTCGTGACGGACGCACCCCGGACCTCGACGGCACCGACCGTGCCGGGCGCGGCCGGTTCGCCGCTCGCGGTGGTGAGTCGGACCTCGGTACTCCGCACCGGCGTTCCCACACTGACCAGTTCGCGGCATGGCCCGGCGCCGGAGGGCGCCGGTACGTAACGGCCCCGGTTCAGTTCGTCCCGTTCGGCGCGCAGCACCTTGGCCGGGCGGCCGAGGGGAGGGAAGGCGACCGCCAGGGTCGCCTCCGCCAGTCCGTAGGCCGGCAGGAAGACGTTCTCGGACAGTCCGGCGGGTGCGAAGCGCTCGGTGAAGGCGTCCTGAAGCCGCCGGTCGACCGGCTCGGCGCCGTTCACCGCGATGCGCCAGCGGGAGAGATCGAGGCCGTCCTGCGGTGCCGCGTCGCGCCGCAGGACGTAGCGGTAGCCGGAGTCGGGAGCCATGGTGAAGGTCGCTCCCAGCCGCCCCATGGCCCGGATCCAGTCCCCCGGCCCGCGCAGGTAGTCCTCGGGCGTCAGCAGATGGATGTCGACGTCGTGCAGCAGCGGTGTCAGGAAGGAACCGATCAGGCCCATGTCGTGGAAGAGGGGCAGCCAGGTGCAGCCGACGTCGGTCCTGGTCAGCTGTGTGCCGTGGGCGATGGCCGCCACCCCGGCCGCCACGTTGCCGTGGCTGAGCACGACGCCCCGCGGCTCGTTGCTCGTGCCCGATGTGTACTGGACGACGGCCGGGTCCGACGCCGTCCGCGCGACATGGGCCGCGGACGGCTCGGCCACCTCCGGCACCAGGAGGACGTCGACCGGGCGGGCGCCGTCGGACAGTCCCGGACCGAGCAGCGGGAGCACGGCCGGGGCCGTCAGCACGGTCCGTACCCGAGAGCGGCGCAGGGCGGCGGAGGTGCGCCGGAGGTAGGCGTCGGACGATCCGAAGGGCGCGGGACCGGGCAGCGGCACCGCGACCGCGCCCGCCGCCAGCACACCGAAGAAGGCGCGCGCGAAGTCCACCGACGTCGGCAGGACGAGGGCGACCCGTTCGCCGGGTCGCACCCCGCGCGACAGCAGCCCGGCGGCCACCCGCCCTGCCTCGGCGTAGAGGTCGCTGTAGGACAGTGCGTCACCGTCCTGGCCCCGGCGCAGCACGTGCATGCCCCGTCCGGAGCCTTGTGCGGCGACGCGGCCGAGCGCGGCGAACAGGGTCACGACAGCGGTTCCGCGCCGGTCTCCGCCATCACCTTGGTGATCGCGGCCGCGAACTCCCGCACGGTGCTCGTCTCGAAGACGATGCGGTCCTCCACCTCGATGTCGTAGTGCTGCTCGATCTCCAGCACGATCTGCAGCGCGTGGATCGAGTCGAAGCGCGGCAGGGAGCGCAGATCGGTGTCCACGTCCACCTCCTCGACCCCGATGCGCAGTTGCTCGGCGACGAACCGGCGGACGGTCTGTTCGATGTCGGTGACGCTCGCCTGTGGCATGGCGTGGTGATGTCCTGTTCTGTGGGGCCGCCGCGTCGGGGCGCGGTGGGAGGCGGACTTCGGGGCTGATGGTCAGCGAGCGCCGGGCCGACGGGCCAGGGCGCGCAGCTTGGCTTTGATGTCGTGCGGGGTCTCCAACGAGTCGTCGTCCGCCAGGAGCCGGACGATCGACATCACCTTGGCATCCGCGGCATCCACCGAGTCGTGCTGGATGGTCTCGATACGGCGGATGCCGGCCGTGGAGGTGGAGTGCGGATAGAACATGCCCGCCGGGTGCTTGACGCCGTTGCCGCGGTCCGCGAGCCAGATGTAGGCCATGCGCAGCGCGGCGGTCCGATGGGCGGGGTCGCTGTCGCACAGTTCCCGCATGAAGACGGAGAACGCGCGGCAGTGCCGGGCCTCGTCGCGGGCCAGGAGCCGCCAGATCTTGCGGATCACCGGCTCGGATATGTGGGCCGCGAGCGCCTTGTAGAGGGCGGACGCCCGTGACTCCGAGATCACGTTCATCATGAGGGTGGCGGAGCGCACGTCGCCCTGCGGATACGGCTCTCGTTTGTAGAGCGCGTGCTTCGAACGGAGTTTGACCCCGATCCGGTCCAGGTAGCGGGCCTGGACGAGTGAGTGCCGGGATTCCTCCGCACCCCATTGCAGTGCCCAGGAGGAGAAGCTGACCTCTCCCTCCCATTCCCGCAGGAAGTTGTGGGCGCCGGGCAGGGTGCCGAACTCGATGACGGCCGCCTCGGTGAGGAAGTCCACGGTCCGTTCGTCGAGCATGCCGTGCTCGACGCGGTCCAGGTCGATTTCGGTCCAGTCCCAGCGCGTCGTCTCGAACCAGTCGAAGATCTTGTTGAACGTCATGTCGAGGTAGTAGTCGGTGTAGAGGTCGTCCGTCATCAGCGCGCGGTGCGCCCGCAGGGCCAGTTCGACCGAGGTGGTGAGCCCTTCGGGCGCCACCGCGGCGGGCCGCACGATGTCCTCGACGTCCAGTGCTTCGGCCCAGCCGGGAAACGGGCCTGCCGTTTCGGGCCCGACGACGTACACCCGGGTCCGGTTGAACCTCGGGTGCGACCGCAGCGCCCGGACGGCGGGCAGCGGCTCGGCATCCGCGCCGATCCACACCGCCGCGAGCTCGGCCGACGGTTCGAACTCGTGCAGGTAGCGCTGCCAGTCGGCGTGTGCCGGCCGGTCCACGGTGACGTCGCCGAAGGCGGGGACGGTGAGCCGTTCCGCAGGGGAGGCGGCGGTGGTGGGTGCCAGCAGGGCGATGGTGGGCGGGGGCACGGAGGGCGTCCTCTCTGTCGGTCTGCGCAGGCCGTCGGCGAGCACCTTGCCGCGTGGTGTGTGTGGCACGGTTCCGTGGACGTATGTGCCGCGGCGTCAGCGCGGCTCGCGCGGTGCGTTGGCACGGCTCCGTGGACGTGCGTGCCGCGGCGTCAGCGCGGCCTGGGTCCCGCGGCGGGGCCGAGGAGTACGGGCAGCGCCTCGACGCTGTTGCTGACGAACGAGGGCACGGGCCGCACGGTCCACGTGTCGGCGGGGGCCAGTCGCGCGTCGGGGAACCGGGTGAAGAATCCGGCCAGCGCCGTCTCCAGCTGGAGACGGGCCAGGTGGATCCCGATGCAGAAGTGCGGGCCGTGCCCGAAGCCGAGGTGGCCGGCCTGCCGCCGGCGGATGTCGAAGAGGTCCGCGTCCGGCCCGTGGTGCTCCGGATCCCGGCCCGCCGAGCCGAAGGACGCGAGGATGGCTTCTCCCCGGTGGATCGTCTGGCCGGCGATGACGACGTCCTCGGTCGGATAGCGCATCGGGAACTGGTTCACCGCGCCGTTCCAGCGCATCGTCTCCTCGACCACCGCACTCCAGGGAACCTCCCCGGCGCGGGCGGACGCGAGTTGCTCGGGGTGGGTGAGCAGCGCGTGGCAGGCGTTGACGAGTACGTTGATGACGCTCTGATGGCCGGCGAAGAACATCAGCAGGATCATGCCGTGCAGTTCGCTGTCGGTGAGCCGGTCGTCTCCGTCTCGGCGTGCTGTGAGCAGGACGCTGATGAGGTCGTCCCTGGGGACGTCGCGGCGTTCCGCGACGATCTCCCGGAGCAGCGCTTCGATCTGTCCGTCGATCTCCTGGACCTGTTCGGGGGTGTTGTTCGTACGGGTCTGCATGCCGGTGAGCACGTGCAGCAACCGCCGCTTGCGCTGCGGGACCCCCAACAGGTCCGAGATGACGGTGGTGGGGATGGGGTAGGCGAACGCCTTGCGGAAGTCCACCGGCCGGTCCTCCGGCCGTGTGGCGAGCTGGTCGAGGAGCCCGTCGACGAGGCGTTCCACGCCCGGGCGCATAGCTTCCACCCGTGCTGGGGTCAGTGCCTGGTCGACCAGTCCGCGCAACCGCCGGTGATCCGCGCCGTGCGCGTTGATGACGCTGTCGGTCGCGACGAAGCCCATCAGCGGCCATCCGTCCGGCACTTCGCCGCGGGCCGCTGCCCCCCAGTGCGTGATTCCTTTGGCGACCCTGGGATCCGTCAGTACTCGGCGCAGGTCTTCATGATGCGGAATCGCCCATGCCCGCACACCGCCGGGGAGTTGGACCGGCACGGCTCTCCCCGCCGCCCGTAGGCGGGCGTTCTCCGCGTGCTGATCCGAGCCGTTGACGTCCAGCGCGTACGGGCATCGGGACGCCTGCCTCGCGCTTTGCTCAGTCGACCTCACTTCATCTCCACATCGGGAAGGACGGCGTGCCGGAACGACTCGTCCGCCAGGAAGCGCACCACGTCGGCACCGAATTCTTCATACATTTGAAACAGAAACCCGTGCCCGGCGCCGGGGTAAATCTTCAGCAATGAATGAGGCATGTGTGACGCCAAGATGCCGCTCTTTTCAGCAGCGACCATGATGTCGAGTTCGCCGTGTGCCACGAAGGTGGGTTGCGTGATTTCCGCGAGCTCCCCGGCGGCCAGCGGATCACGTGCACCCCACGCCTCCGCGGCTTCCAACTGGGCCTGCCAGGCGGCTTCGGTGACGCTGCCGTCAGGGCCCACCCGGCTTCGGGACAGGCGGCGGATGTACTCGATTCCGTGCGCCCGGCCGGCCGCGGTCGGCGGGAAGAACAGGTGGATGATGTCCTTGGGGCTGATCAGCTTTCTGCTGATGATCGACCGTACCCGGCCTCCTGCGGCGTCGTCCTCGCCGAATCCGCGAGGCGCGGTGCCGGCGAGTATCAGGCGGCGTACCAGGTCCGGCCGGGCGCGCGCCAGCGCCTGCGCCACATAGCCACCCAGCGAGAACCCGAGCACATCGGCGCTGCCCAGTCCCAGGGACGCCATGAATTCAGCGATTCCCTCCGCCATGGCCTCGACCGTGCTGGGGGTCGTTCCTTCGGACAGGCCGATGCCGCGGTTGTCCGCGACGATCACGGTACGGTCTGCCGCCAGCCTCTTGAGCAGGGCCGGATCCCACATGTCGATGCCGGCCCGGAAATGCGACAGGAGCAGCAGTGGCGGATCCCCCTTCTCACTGCCGAATCGGACGTAGGCATAACGACAGCCGTCAGGGGAACGGACAAAGCGCTTGTCCATGAAAAGACCTTCGTTCGAGCCCGAAGAATGCCCAGCCAGCAGCCGCGGCACGGTCGAAAAGATCACGGCTCATCGAGGCAGTCACTGCTGACGCGAACGGCAGACCCATGGAAAGGTATATCCGCAATGCGATGGACAAGAGCCGTCCCGTGCCCCCTCTCGCACGTTGCGTCGTCATTTGGGTCAGATTCAGCGGTCCGCGTCATGAGATTACCCCGCGTTCCACTTGTCACAGAATCCGGAACCGACTATGCACCTATTACTATAACGCGAGCACCTCGTGAGTGATCAGATCGTAGCCGCGCTCTTCTTTTAATGTCAACCATCATCGTCGGCCAGCGGAGAGGAGCAATTCGAGTTTCGGCGGCAGCGGCCGCGGGAAGTATCGAATAATTACCCGGTTCCGGTCGTCACCGGCGGAGCGGACCTTCTCGCGACACGCCCCTGGAGCGGAAGGTGAGGCCAGTGACTGCTCGCCTCACGCTTCCGCCGGTCTTCGGTCGAGTGCGTGTCCCGGATACTGGGACAACTCCCTGCGTGGCGGCAGAAGTTCGGGGATCCTGGGTGACCATGACCGAAGACGCGAGCGGTACCACGCCGAGCAGTGAGGTAAGGGCGCTTCTTCGGGCCCTGGACGGACAACGACGCCACGTTCTCGGCATCCTTGACGGCCTCGACCCGAAGGATCTCCGGCGGCCCGTGCTGCCATCCGGATGGCACTGCCTGGGGCTGGTCCAGCACCTGGCACTCGATGTGGAACGGTTCTGGTTCCGCGCGGTCGTCGCCGGGAACGAGGAAGTCATCCACGATCTGACAAGCGGCGACGAAGCGTGGAAGGTGGCTCCGGAAGTACCGGCCGTCGACGTGCTCGACCGATACCGGCGGGAGGCGGAACGCGCCGATGCCGTCATCACCGCCACCCCTGCCGATGCCGCACTGGCCTGGTGGCCCCACGACCTGTTCGGCGAACCGCACCTGCACACCCTGCGCGACGTCCTGCTGCACGTCATCACCGAGACCGCCTGCCACGCCGGCCACCTCGACGCTGTCCGAGAGATGATCGACGGCCGCCGGTGGCTTGTCCTGACCTGAACATCACCGGTCCGGCTCCGCGCTCCTCGTGTCGGGTTTCATGCCGCGGCAGTGGACTGAGCACGGACCGGCCGGGGCGGAGCCCTGCCGCCTCCGGCACGTCGGGAACCGCAGGGCTCCGTGACAATTCCGTTCGTACGGCGGGCGATTTCCGCGACCAAACGGTCCACCATTTGCCCACAGCGCGCATTTCCGGTCAGTTGACGGCAGTTTGTCGCAAGTCAGGGTGGACCGATGAGAACCTGAGCATCATCACCCCACTCGCCGTCGAAAGGGGACCGGTGGCCGGGCACGGCCATGTGCCCGGGCCGGGAGCGGCGGCGCCGAAGCAAGGGGGATCCGTGGACAAGACCCAGGCCAAGGACGCGGCAGACGAACTCGCGCGAGCCAGCGCCGCCTTCGCCTTACACCTCACCCGCGCCAAGACGATCATCGACGACCCCGACAAGCTGAACCAGGGGTTCTACGGCGTCTGTGCCATGACGGCCGCCGTGCGTACCCTCCTGCTGCACGACCGGGCCCGTTTCATCGAGCTGCTCCGCGCGGTGTTCGATCCCGGCAATCCCGGATTCCGCGGGCTCGCCGCCGACTCCGCCGCGTTGCTGGACCACCGTCTCGCCCAGGCCGACGCCAAGAAGAAGCGGTTCCTGACGGCGGGGCGGACGTACGTGGAGCTGTACGACCTGGACTTCATTCTGTCCCGCGCGCTCGGCAAGCTGATCAAGGTCGCGGACCCGGCCGTCTACCGGAACCAGTGCGCGTTCTCCGAGCGCATCACCAAGATGTTCAACGTCAAGGGCGAGTGGATCGAGCTGTTCCGCCTGCCCGGCACCCATACCGCGACACTCGGCGCCGGAGTCATCGACGAGGCCCTGCGCCGCGACCTCGCCTACAAGAGCGTGCCCATGCTCGTCGCCTGCGGCTTCGAACTGGACCTGGCCGCCAGCAAGGTCACCACCGTCATGGCGGGCAGCGAGTGGCAGATCAGTCACCCGCTGCCCGACGGCACGCCCCGCACCGTCTCGGTGGTCCAGGACGGGAGCACCCCTGGCGAGGAACTGCTCGTCCGCTACCGCCTGGGCGGCCCGCTGCGCGGCGACGGCGACCTCGGCCTCGACCGGGACGGCCTGGAGTTCCTCATGCGACAGGTGGTCCGGGCGTCTGCGGTCTCCTCCTCCATCCGCGAGAGCGCGGTCGCGGTCACCGAGGCCAACACGGCGTTCGGCGCCGGCGCCGGGAGCTTCGTCTACGCGATGATCAACGGCAGCCGGCGTTTCATGCAGGCGGCGGGGGCCGCGCGTCGCAACGCCCCGGCCACCGACCCCGCGTTCGACTTCAGCACTCCCGCCCCGCCCGGCTCGGACGTGTGGGGCAGGGCCCACCCGGTGTGCACCCACGTCGTCGACGTCACCGGCCCGATCCGCGAGGAGGGCGACGTGTACGTGCTGCCGGTCTGGACGTGGGCGACCCGCTTCGAGGCCCGTATCCCACGCAAGCTCATGGGCGAGTACGTCTACGGCTACGTGTACGGCCGCATCTAGGCCGCATCAGACAACGTTCGCCCTGTAGCACCGCTGGAAAACTCGTCAAAATAGTGTCCTCGCCGGAGCCCTGGAAGGTCCCATCCTGGCTCCTGATGGGTGGCTGAGCGGTCGCAGGGTCCGGGTCTGGAGTGGGTTGTTTGCCAGTGCCCTCCGGGGTTCGCAGCAGCCCGTTCCAGTCGTCGCCATACCCCGCCCGACCTGGTCTTTTATCATCCTCGCTCCTATCGTCGACTCTGGTCGAAAGGGGGGCCGGATGGACCGGACCGTACGCACCGTCGAGGACGTTCTCGCGCTCTTGGACGGGCTCTTCTCATCTGAATGCGAGGCCGGCCGCTTGGCGACGGGTGACGGCAAGGACTTCTGGGATCGCTTCTACACCGACCGGTCAAGGCCGGTCCCGTTCTTCGTGTCGAAGCCGGACGAGAACCTGGCCGCCTACCTCGACCAGGGGCTGATCGCTCCTGGCCGGGCCCTGGACCTGGGGTGCGGAGCAGGCCGCAATGCCCTGTACCTCGCCTCGCGCGGCTTCGAGGTGGACGCCGTCGACCTGTCCCCGGTGGCCGTCGCCTGGGCCGAGGACCGGGCTCACGAGGCCGGAGTCGACGTCCGCTTCCTGTGCGGTGACGCTTTCGCCCTCCCTGCCGCCGAGTTGAGCGGTCCGTACGACCTGGTCGTCGACTCAGGGTGCTTCCACCACCTGCCGCCCCACCGCCGGGTCAGCTACCTGGCCCTTCTCGATCGTGTCCTGGCCCCCGGCGGCCATCTCGCGCTCACCAGCTTCGCCGCGGGCGAGCAGGGCATGGGGTCGGATCTCGCCGACGCGGACCTCTACCGCCGGCGCGATCTGCAGGGTGGCCTGGCCTACACGCCCGAATCACTGCGCTGGATCTTCTCCGACCTTGTGGAGGTGCAACTGCGCCGTATGCGGGAGGAGCCTCCCGAGTCAACATTGTTCGGCGTGACCTTCCTGTGGACCGCGTTGTTCCGTCGGAGTGCGGCTGCCTCAGGCGACGTTCGCCCTGTTCACGACTTCGCGTAGTCGCTCGTCCTGGGCGGCGTGCTTGTTCCGCCAGCTGATGTAGTGGCGGATCATGCTGCCCTGCTCCTTGTGGCCGGCGTGGTCGGTGCCGTCGAGGGCGAAGTAGCGCAGGGCGGTGAACTGGGCCTCGATCCGGTTCAGCCAGGAGAAGTTAGTCGGGTTGTAGGCAATCTCGACGTTGTTCGCCTCGGCCCAGTCCGCGACCCGGCGGCACCGCTTCCTGGTGAGGTGCGGCGAGTAGTTGTCACACACGATCGCGATGTGCTTCCCGACGGGGTGCAGGGAGCGCGGGTAGCGGCAGAACTCCAGGAACTTGGAGCGGTTCTCATTCTTCTTGATGTGGCCGTACAACTGATCTTTGCCCAGGTCGTAGGCGGCGAACAGGTGCTGGACACCGTGCGGGCGGGTGTAGGTCGCACGGCGTCGGGGCCGTGGCTCGCGATCGGGGTCCTTGTGCTTGCCGCCGTGCTCGGCCCACTGGCGTCCGAGGTGGGGCTGGAGGTTGAGCGGGCCGAACTCGACCATGTAGACGATGACTTCGGGCTCGCCTTCCTCGGGGACGACCTCGCCGTCGGCGATCGCGTAGAGGTGCTCGACTCGGGTCTTCTTCGGGGCGTAGTCGTGGTCGTTCGAGGACTTCCAAGTCTTCACGCGTTGAAAGGAGACGCCCTCCTCGCGGAGCAGGATCCGAAGGCCCTCGTGGCTGATGTCGTCGACCACCCCCTGGGCGACCAGGAATGCGGCCAACTTGACCAGCCTCCAGGTCGAGAAGGGCAGGCCGTGCTCGGCCGGCTTGGACTTGGCGATCTTCTTGATCTCGCGACGCTCGGGCAGCGTGAACGTCCTGGGATGCCCGCCCTTGTACTTCGGGGTAGAGCGAGTCGAAGCCGTCGGCATTGAAGTTGTGCACGATGTCGCGGACGCGGTCCGGGCTGGTGAACGTCACCGTCGTGATCTTGTCGACGGGCATGCCTTGTGCGGCCAGCAGGACCATCTGGGCCCACCGCCAGGTCACCACGGACCCCCTGCCCCGGCGGATGATCCGCAGCAGCCTCTGACCCTCATCGTCGTTGATCTCCCGCACCCGAACACGTTTAGCCACCAAGACAGCATGGCCGACGCGCGCCGTCCCGACCCGTAGCCGGACGGCGCGTCACAACGAGGCGCACGCTGTCTGATGCGGCACTAGGAACCCGCGCCGCCAGGCCGCTCCGGTCAGCCGGCCGCCAGGAGGGCGGAGGACACCGGAGAGGCGTCCCGGTCGACACCGTGGCGCTGCACCACGCCGGGGTTGTGACGGAGCTGCGGTTGCCGACTGGTCGACCGTTCCGCCCGCCGTGCGGATCGGTTGCTCAACACTTCGACACAGAGCGGAACTTGCAGGCACGGACGCGCTGGGACCGACGGGGGTGCAGGCAAGTGCGCGACCTTGCCGGCTTCCCGGGTGCGCCGGGCCTGAGGGATGACGCTTCCGCTCACACCCGCACGAAGTGCCGCACGGCCTTCTCGCCATCCGTCGGCTGCTCCGGCTCAACCCACTGCTTGTCCGGCCCAGAAGGCCGGCCGCCGCTGCCCGGAGCTGATGCACCGGTGCCGCGCCGGCCCCGGGATACCTGTCGGCGGCGTGGCCACCGGCGCCGCTGGTCGCACAGCGCCCAGTCGGCGAACAGGACGACGGAGGGGAACGAGTGGCCGGTCGCGGGCCGGGCAGGGTGCGCCGCGGCGCGAGGGCATGCCATACCGTCGGGCCGTCCGGCAGTGCGGTGGAGCGGCGGCGGTGAGGCGGAACACTCGGAGCTCCGTCCGGGCCAGGACAGTGAGCACGACGGGGACATCGGCGCTCCGGGCGGCCGGGGCGGCCTGCGCGTGGCGGTGCGGCACGGACGCGTGGCCGTCGGTGCCGGTGTCCTCGGCGGCGGCCGGCTGGACGGCGGCTTCGAGCGGGCCGACCGCAGCGGCCGGCTCCAGAAGTTCCTCCTCTTTCACGGTGCCGGGACGCCGGAGCGACGGGCAGGTGCCCGACGCGGTGACTGGCACGGTCACGGGCCGCCGGTCGGCATTGAATGCCCGTCGGCACTTCAAGGAGAATTCACCCGCACTCAGCCAGGCGCCGGCCTTCGACCGCCTCGCCCCTCGCCGGCTTCGTCCCAAGGCCCGACTCCACAGCTATCACCCTGACTCGAAGCGGCCCCGCGACCCATGGATCGCCGGGCTCCAGCGCACCCGTGAACCGCTGATGGTTCGGCGCCAGCGCCGTCACCGGCAGCCCTTCCTGCCAGGGAGGAGCAGCGATGAAGGGACCACGTCCGGTGTTGGGATACGGCTCCTGAAGCTGTGGGTGCACCCGCTCAGCCGGTGTGGGCCACCACGGCATCGATGATCTCGGGCCACAGTTCGCGTGGTCGGTCATGGCCCATGCCGGGGATCAGCAGGAGTTCGGCCCCGGGCACCAGGTCCGCGGTACGCCTCCCGCCGCTGGGGTCGATCAGCGTGTCATCCAGCCCATGAATCACCAGCGTCGGCACCCGCAGTTCGCGCAGTTGGTCCGCGCGTGATCCACTGAGGATCATCGCGCCGAGCTGTCGGGCGATGCCTGCGGGGTAGTACGAGCGGTCGTACTGGGCCTCGGCCAGTTCGCGCAACACCCCGGCGTCTCCGTAGCGCTTAGAGGCCCACACCAGCTCCTTCTCCGCCGCCGCGACATACCCCTCGCGGTGCGCGGGCCTCGGACTGAACAGCACCGCCTGGGCCTCTGGGCTGGGCTGGCCGTATTCCCTCTCGCCGGTCGAGGACATCATCGACGTCAAGGTCAACACCCGCTCAGGATAGGAGAGGGCCATCGTCTGGGCGATCATTCCGCCCATCGAGGAACCGACCACGTGTGCGCGTTCGAGACCCAGCGCGGTGAGCAGGCCGAGGCCGTCGTCGGCCATGTCGAGCAGCCGGTAAGGAACCATCGCGTGGGCGGCGGGGATGTCACCCGAGCTCACGGTGGCCATAAGGTTCCCCATGTCCACGGGATGACTGTCGAACTTGGTGGACAGCCCGCAGTCGCGGTTGTCGTACCGGATCACGTAACGGCCGCGATCCGCCAGCGCCCGGCAGAAGTCCTCGTGCCAGGCGAGCAGCTGCGCGCCGAAGCCCATCACGAGCAGGACAGGAGGGTCCCCAGGGTCGCCGAAGCTCTCGTACGCGATGGAGACTCCGGGAGACACTTCAACGATCGGCATACGTGGAGCCTGCCACGGCCGACCATAAAACACACCCAGAATTCGGCCTGCGACCTGCGCATCCACCTCCCGGTCCGCCCGTGATCCGCCGGACGGGCTCCGACGTGCAGGGTCACTCCAGGCGTAGCGGAGTGCCGGGGCCGCCCGGAGTGCCGCGGCGTCCCGTCAGCGCCAGGCGCTTCGAGGCTGGTCCCCTCAGCACGGGTGCCGCGGTCCCGTTCGTCGCTCGGGTGCCGCGGTCCCGTTCGTCGCCAGTGAGGCGCCGGCTCCGCCATGACACCCCCGCCGGCCGCCTTGTGCTGCTCCCCCGCACTGCCTGAACGACGCGGGAGACGCCATGCGCCCCATCACCAGGCCCCTCGCCCTGGTCCGGCCTTGTTCGAACGGGAGACCCTAGCGGCCGACCCTGTCCAACTCTGCCAGCACCTCCTCCGGCAGCGGAAGTCCCGCTCCGGCGGCGTTCTCGCGCAAGTGCGCCACCGACGAAGTGCCGGGGATGAGAAGGATGTTGGGCGAGCGCCGGAGGAGCCAGGCCAGGGCTACCGACATCGGCGTCGCGTCGAGCCGGGCGGCCACGCTGGACAGTTCCGTGGACTGCACCGGGCTGAAACCCCCCAGCGGGAAGAACGGCACGTAGGCGATGTTCTTGGCGGCGAGGTCGTCGATCAGGTCGTCGTCCTGGCGGTAGGCCAGGTTGTACATGTTCTGCACGCATACGATCGGTGCGATGCGCTGCGCCTCGTCGACCTGGTCCGCGGTCGCGTTGCTCACTCCGAGGTGCCGGATCAGGCCCTGCTGCTGGAGTTCGGCGAGGGTTTCGAAGGGCTCGGCCAGGGAGCCGGGCAGGGGACCCTGGGCGTTGCCGAGCCGGAGGTTGACCAGGTCAAGGGCGTCGAGGCCAAGATCCTCAAGGTTCTCGTGGACGGCCCGGCGCAGGTCGTCGGGCCGGCGGGCCGGGGGCCAGCCGCCCCGCTCGTCGCGGACGGCGCCGACCTTGGTCACGATGTGCAGGGCGTCGGGATAGGGGTGCAGTGCTTCACGGATCAGCCGGTTGGTGATGCGTGGTCCGTACGCACCGGCGTTGTCGATGTGGGTGATTCCGAGGCGGACGGCCTCGCGCAGGACGGCGAGCGCGCCGTCGTGGTCGGCGGGCGGTCCCATGACCCCGGGGCCGGCGAGCTGCATGGCCCCGTAGCCGAAGCGTGTGACGGTCAGGTCGCCGAGGGTCCAGGTGCCGCCGGGCAAGGAGGCGGAGGGCGTGTTCATGGAGGTGTCTGTCCTTTGCCGGGTGAGAGTCTGGGGAGGGCTGGGACGTCAGGTGACGCGGTCTTCTTCGTGGGGAGGCCGACCGACCCGCGCACGGAGAGAGGCGCCGATCGCAGGCTGCCTGACCCGTGCACGGACGGACGCGGCGATCGGCACCGGCTTCACCTCGTCCCTCGGCGTCGATGGTCGCCCGCGGGTGCCGGGTGCGGCCAATACCGGCCCGGTGACCTGTGATACCCGGGAGGTATCACAGGCGTACGCTACGGCGGTGGACACCTTGGAGACCCGTGAGCTGAGGTACTTCGTCACCGTTGCCGAGGAACTGCACTTCGGCCGCGCCGCCGAGCGCCTCGGGATGGCCCAGCCTCCCCTGTCGCGGGCGATCCAGCAGCTGGAGCGGCGTCTGGGCGTACGTCTGCTGGAGCGTGACCGCCGCGGCGTCACCCTGACCGGCGCCGGCGAGGTGCTGCTGCACGAGGGCCGCGCGGCGCTCGACGCGGCCACCGCCGCTGTCCGTCGCACCCGGCGGGCGGGCGGCGCGGACGGACCCGGCGGTCCCCGCGACCGTTTGGTGCTCGCGGTGAAGGCCGGCGCGTCTCACGAGCTGCTGCACAAGCTTCTGGACGCCTACGCCGCCGTCCCCGAAGCCGCCGAGATCGAGGTGGCGCCCAGCGGCACGTGCGAGCAGGGGGAGATGCTGCGCGACGGCCGCGCCGACGTGGCCCTCATGCACACGCCGTTCAACTCCCTCGCCGGGTTCGACAGCGAGGAGCTGATGACCGAGGGGCAGATCGCGATCCTGCCGGCCGGGCACCCGCTCGCCGCGCGCGGGACGCTCACCCTGGCCGAGGTCACCGGCATCCCCGAGCTCCCGCTCGCCCGTTGGGCCCGAGACGGCGCGTACCCGCCCGGGCCCGGCCCCGAGATCCGCGACCAGACGCAGCTGGCCCAGCTGATCGCCCTCGGCCGTACCGTGGCCGTGTTCCCCGACTCGGCACGTTCCTGGCTCTGGGCCGAACACACCGCCGTCCCGCTGACGGACGCGCCGCCCGTGGTCACCCACATCGCCTGGCCGGCACACAGCCGCTCCCTCGCCCTGGCGGACCTGATCCGCACGGCCGCACGGCTGTGAGCTCACTCCCGCGCACACGGTGGGTTTCGGAGCGGGACGGTTGGGCGACTGCCCGTCCGCCGGACGGGGGTGCTGCGGCTGGTGATGCCCCGTCAGGATGTGCAGCTGCCCGATGAGTTGCGCTGTGACCGCGGACCTTCGCCGGGTTGCTGGGCCGGTGATCAAGAATGGAGGGGTCGCTCCTCTGCGGGCGAGGTACGGTCCCGCCATGTCCCGATCAGCCGATAGCTCCCACTCCCCCGTCACCGCGGACGACCTCGACCATGCCGTGCAACTCGCGGTGTCAGTCCTTCGCGAGGCGCCCTCAGCCGCGTGGGAGGGCAAGGCCGGTTCGCTGGAATGGGACTGCTGGGAAACCGTCGAGCACCTCAGCGACGACCTCTTCGCCTACGCTGCGCAACTGGGCCCGAGAACACCGCCCTTGGCCGGTGAGGTGCCCTTCGTATGGAAGAGCCGACGGCCCGGCGGCCCGGCCAACGCCATTCACGCGAACCGCGAGGCGGGGCCCGCCGGCCTGCTACAGGTTCTGGAAGCGAGCGGCGCGCTGCTGGTCGCCATGGTGCGCACGACGCCGCCGCGGACCCGCGCCCACCACGTCTTCGGCGTCTCGGACCCCGAGGGCTTCGCCGCGATGGGGATCGTGGAGACCCTGGTGCACACGCACGACCTGACACAAGGACTCGGCCTCGCCTGGAACCCGCCCGCCGATCTCTGCTCCCGGGTGCTCGTCCGGCTGTTTCCGGACGCACCGTCGCCCACGGATCCCTGGCTGACTCTCTTGTGGGCCACCGGACGCGCGGAGCTACCCGGGCACCCTCGTCTCACCACATGGCGCTGGGACGGCACACCCCGGCCATAGGCTCGGGCTCCTCCGCCGCGAAGAGAGGTCAGGCCGGGGCCGCGGGTCCCTGCTTCTCTGCAAGTCCCGCGCCGTCCGGCAGGATGACGCCGCTCTGGCGGAGCTTCGAGCCGGGCGGGTCCACATCCCGCCGCTCATCGAAGATTCTTGGAGCGGAGCCAGGTGCGGATGGCTTCGATGTGTCGCTCCTTGCTCTCCAGCGGCAGCCAGTGTCCTGCGGGCAGCCGCACCACGGTGAGATCCGCGCAGGCCGCGCGCATCGGGTCGCCCTGGCGGTTTCCCGAGATGTTGCAGATCGCGTCCCACTCGCCGTTGACGAACAGCACCGGCTGCGTCAGGCGCCCGCCGTCGGGTGCTTTGCCCGCGTAAGCGATGTTGGCGTCGTCGTTGGTGTACCACGCGGAGGGAGGACGAAAGCCGTGAGTCGCGAAGGCCTGCACCAGGACGTCGAAGTCCGCCGGCGGCCAGAGAGCCGGGTGGGCCGGCGTCGGCGGTGCGTGGTGCGCGGCGCCGACGCGTCCGCCGTCGCGTGTGACCGTGGCCGTCGGTGAGATGGCGCCGATCGCGGCGGGACTGGCCGGTTGGTAGACCGACGCCAGCGTTGCCGCCGGAGCCGCGTCAAGGTCGGCGACCGCCGCTTCGAAGTGTGTCGTGTAGTAGCGGTAGTAGTCCCACTGTCCGTCCGGATACCGGTCGGCCGGGTAGAGCCGACGGTCGACCAGGGGTATGAGCGTGGCCAGGCTGTTGGCGGTGGGGTAGTACGCCCACGAGGTCAACACGACGCCGCGGCACCGCTCCGGCTCGTGTGCGGCCACTGCTCCCGCCACGACGCTGCCCCAGTCGTGGCCGATCCAGACCGCGGTCCTGCCCCCGAGATGGTCGTGGAGCTCCGTCAGGTCCCTCACGGCCTCCTCGACGGTGTAGGCGTCGGTCTCCGCCGGGGCGGAGGATTCGCCGTACCCGCGCAGATCGGGCGCGACGCAGTGCCACCCGTCGGCGGCGAACGCCTCCATCTGGGCCCGCCACAACAACCCGATGCCCGGCCACCCGTGGAGGAAGAACATCAGCGGCCCATCGGCCGGTCCGCACTCCAGGTAGTGCGTGGTGTGGCGGGGCGTGCCGAAGTCGCGCGGGACCAACGGCGGTGCCGTATCGCGCCGAACATCGCCCTCGCCAGCCCGTCGACGCGCGTGGGCGGTCCCGGCAACGAGAGCGAACAGAACCAGTGCGATGTCCAGGGCTCCATAGACGACGGCCGTCGGCTTGAGCCCGAACCGCTCGACAGCGAGCCCGGCGGCGAGCGCGGGCACGCTGAAGGCGAGATAGCTGACGATGTACATCGTCGCGAACACCTGGCCCCGTCGGGCGATCGGCGCCGCCTCACCGAGGGCGTGGACGGCGAACCGGAACGTCGCCCCGAACCCGAACCCCGCGATCAGCGACCCGACGACGTAGAGCGGCAGTACACCCGCCGTCATGGCCGCGACGGTGACCAGGACGCCGATGGCGAGGGGTCCGAGACCGAACCATGGGAGGTGTCGTGGCGAAGCGGAGGCCGACGCGACAGTGCCGGCCGTCCCCGCGACGAAGAAGACGCCGAGGATGACGCCCGTGACGAAGTGGCTGTGCACGTGGAGGACGGTGGTGAGGATCGACGATCCGAGCGAGAGGTACAAGCCGCCAAGGGCCCACGTCGCGCTGATCGACGGCAGCAGTGCGATGAAGACCGGCCGTGTGGCCCGCGGGAGTTGAGCGCTGGGCAGCAGTGACCGCCACACCGGCTCCCGGGTTGGCGAGTCGGATCGCGTTTCCTCGGGAACCAGCCAGACGAGTGCCGCGAGCACCAGGTACACGACGGCGAGGATCCAGAAGACGAGTTGGCGGGGCTGGGGCGCGAACTCCACCAAGGTGCCGGCGAGGACAGCGCCGATCGCTATCCCCAAGGAAGGGACCGAGCTGCTGATGGTCGAGCCGAGCCGGGGGTTCGGCGCGGACTCCATGATCAGGGCCGTGGTGGCGCCGGCGGCTGTCCCCACGGCAAGCCCCTGCACGATGCGCGCGGCCATCAGGCCGCCGACGCCCGTGGCGACGGCGAAGAGCAGCATGCCCAGGGCGAGCAGCACCAAGGCGCCGCAGGCTACAGGCCGACGGCCCACCCGGTCGGAGATCGATCCGACGGTCAGCAGGGCGGCGAGCAGGGCGAAGACGTAGACGGCGAAAACGACCGTCAAGGTGAACGTGGAGAGGCCCCACAGGCGCTGATAGACCGGGTAGAGGGGGGACGGCGCCGATGCGGCGGTGAGCGTGGCCGCGCCCACGGCCCCGGCCAGGAAGAACGAAACGGAACGGTTGAGCACGCGACCTCCATGGAAAGGCAATGATCTTTGCTTTTACCCGGGCGGCCCATCATAGTAGAAGCAAAGTTCTTTGCGTATGCTGGTGACGTGTCCCACCATGCAGCCGCCAGACGCCCCGGAGGGCGGAGCAGTCGAGTACTGACCGCGATCTACACCTCGGTCGGTGAACTCGTGGGCGAGGGCGCCGAAAAGATCACGTTTCCCGTGGTCGCCGAGCGAGCCGGGGTCAACCCGACGACGCTCTACCGGCGCTGGGACAGCGTCCACGCCCTCCTTGAGGAAGTCGCTGTCGCCGCCTTGACCCGGGACGGTGAGTCAGCACCCGACACCGGATCCCTCCAGCAGGATCTGACCGAGTGGGCGCAGGTCATCGCCCGCGACATCACACGTCCCCACCGGGCCCGATACCTGCGCGCGATGGTGTCGGCCCGCACCGAGATCGTCGCGAGTTGCCCGGTCACGGAGAAACGGCGCGAGCAGGCGTCGGAGGTGGTGAGCCGGGCCCGCGAACGCGGTGAGAAGACGCCGAGCGTCCCGCAGATCCTCGACCATGTCATCGCGCCTCTGTACCACCACGTCGTGTTCGCCTTGCCTGTCGACCGCGAGTACACGCGACGTCTGGTCCGCGATGTGCTGGCCATGGCTGAGTGACAGGCTGTCCCGCACCTGCCGGATGCGCTGCTGGACCCGCACCGCGGCGTGCGCCGGAGCGGAGCCGTTGGCCGGCCGGCGGATCGATCACCCGTGCGGACGATCTCGGCGGGGTCCAGCGCCGTACGGCGAACGCCCCTCCAGACGCCCCTCCCGGGCACCTCGGCGCCTCGCTGGCGGGAGGGCCCCGCACGGGTGCACCCTGGAAACTGGATGGGTGATGAGGCTCGCCCTTGACCGCACAGCCGTGCTGATGGCCTCTGTGAGCGACCAGCCGCCACCGGCGGCCCGGCACGGAGGCGTCGCGGATGATGTACGTCTACACGATGCGCAAGGCCCGCATGGCCCACGGCGACAAGGTCGTCCTTGACGATGTCACCCTCGCCCTTCGCCCCGGCGCCAAGATCGGCGTGGTCGGCCCGAACGGTATGGGCAAGTCCACCGTCCTGCGCGTCATGGCCGGTCTGGAACGGCCCACGGACGGTGACGCCTTCGCGGCGCCCGGCACCAGCGTGGGCATCCTGGAGCAGGAGCCACGGCTGGACGACGCGGCGACGGTGGCCGACAACGTCGAGCAGGGCGTTGTCGGGGTGCGCGGGTTGCTGCACCACTATGCGGAGGTCACCGCGCTCCTCGGGGATGCCGACGGCGAGGAGACGCGGCGCCTGCTCGATGAACTCGGCGGCCTGCAGGAGTCCCTCGACCACGCCGGCGCGTGGGACGTGGACGCCCGTCTGGAGCAGGCGATGGACGCCCTGCGCTGTCCTCCGCCCGACACGCCCGTGCGGGACCTGTCGGGCGGTGAGCGGCGCCGGGTGGCGCTGTGCCGGCTGCTGCTGTCCCAGCCCGATCTGCTGCTGCTGGACGAGCCCACCAACCACTTGGACGCCGAATCCGTGCAGTGGCTGGAACAGCATCTGGCCGCGTACCCGGGCACAGTCGTGGCCGTCACCCACGACCGGTACTTCCTGGACAACGTCGCCCAGTGGATCCTGGAGATCGACCGCGGCCACGCCTACCCCTACGAGGGCGACTACTCCACCTACCTGGCGACCAAGGCCGCCCGCCTGCGCGTGGAGGGCCGCAAGGACGCCAAGCGGGCCAAGCACCTGGCCGAGGAACTGGCGTGGGTGCGCTCCGGTGCCAAGGGACGGCAGAACAAGTCCAAGGCACGTCTGGCCCGGTACGAGGAACTGGCCGCCGAGGCCGCCCGGACGCGGAAGCTGGATTTCGAGGAGATCCAGATCCCGCCCGGTCCACGCCTGGGCGGCCTGGTGCTGGAGGCCGCCGGTGTGATCAAGGGATACGGGGACCGGCTCCTGATGGAGAACCTGTCCTTCTCCCTGCCACGCGGCGGCATCGTCGGCGTCGTCGGTCCCAACGGCGTCGGCAAGACCACCCTCTTCCGCATGATCGTCGGCGAGGAGCAGCCGGACGCGGGCGCCCTGCGGCTCGGGGAGACGGTGAAGATCTCGTACGTCGACCAGAACCGCGCCCGTCTTGATCCCGACAGGTCGGTGTGGGAGGTCGTCTCCGGCGGCTTGGATCATCTGCTCGTCGGTGATGCGGAGATGCCCTCGCGCGCCTATGTGGCGACATTCGGCTTCAAAGGCGCCGACCAGCAGAAACCTGTCGGCGTGCTGTCGGGCGGCGAGCGCAACCGGTTGAACCTGGCCCTCACCCTCGAACAGGGCGGCAACCTCCTGCTTCTGGATGAGCCGACCAACGACCTGGACGTGGAAACGCTCGCGTCGCTGGAGAACGCGCTGTTCGGGTTTCCCGGCTGCGCGGTGATCACCGCGCACGACCGGTGGTTCCTGGACCGGGTCGCCACCCACATCCTGGCGTGGGAAGGCGGTGCCGACTGGTTCTGGTTCGAGGGCGACTTCGCCGGCTACGAAGCGAACAAGCTCCAGCGGCTGGGGTCGGACGCCGCCCGACCACACCGGATCACCCACCGCCGCCTGGTGCGCGGCTGACCGTTTCGACCGCTGAGGATGTCGTTGCGATGACCGATCTCGATCACGAGGCGGCGGCGGCCGTCAGCGCGGCCCAGCTCACCGTCGTCAACGCCAAATGGCACATCTGCGAGGAGCAAGCCCTGCGGCGGCTGGCCGGTGTGTCCGGTCTGGCCTGCACCCCGCTCTTTCCCGGACACCTGGTCATCCAGGTCGTCGCCTGCGACGGAAGGCCGCTGGGCCGAATCCGCCGCCATCAAGAGGGCCGCACGGTGCGCTGGGTGGCGGTGCCCGCCGGCACCGCACAGGAGATCGGCGCCTGTCGCACCGCTCACCGCGCCGCCCGCGTTCTGGCTCGTCACCGTGGGCGGCACTCCCTGCGGGTCACCGACAGCCCCGCACCCGTCGAGACACCCTCCCGCGACGGTCTCCCGGCAGACCTACGCGGCGAACACGGGACGTGAACAGAGTCGGCCGCCGACGGCTGAGCCACGGCAGCCGACAAATATGTGACGCTCCGTCAGCCCACGGATCCTTGCTCCTCTCCATCGACCACGGCGCGGGACGGCTGTTCGCCGGTCGTCGCCGGTCCGGGAACGTGAACAGCGGTGCGGGCCGGTGTGTGGAAGACCAGCCCGTACAGGTCGGCGTCGTAGCTGGTCGGTTCGGGCGCGCCCGCGACCGATCGGTGGGTGCGGCGGCCGTCGGGGGTGCGCTCGGCCCGGAGGAACACGGTGCCGACCCGGTGCGCGAGCGACGCGTACAGGCCGCGGGACAGTTCGTGGAGGTGGCCGACGCACACGGCCTTCACCCCCGCCTCGGTCAGGGCGCGCAGGATCTGCCGGCTGATCTCCGCGCCCTCCCGCTCGTCGGTAGCGGTGAGCCCCATCACCGGCTGAACACAGTGCCCGTCGCCGGGCGCGCGTGCGTGGTGACGCGCGATCACGTCGGAGGTCCTTGACCGTGACCGTTTATGCCTGTTCACTCGTTCTCGGCGATGGACCCCGCCTGGACCTATGGTCCGAACCGCCCGCCTGGGCTGATGGTTCCTGACAAGTGTCGGGAGCGCATGCCTCGGGAGGTGTCCAGGGTGACAGTGTCATCGCCGCTCTCCGATCTCCACGTCGCACGCACACCGCCGCGCGGCCGGTTCGGCCCGCTCGCTCCCGGTCGGAATGGAGCGCCGCGATGAACTGCTTCGACTGTCGAGATCTGTCTCCCGCCGAGACGACGGCCGCTGTAGGGGTCTGCCGCGGTTGCGGCGCGGGCATCTGCTACCGGCACGCGCACTCCGGACCTCACCTGCTTCACCGGCTGGCGGGAACCGGCCTGGCGTCCAGACCGCGGGCAGCACGGCGACTGCTGTGCGGAACCTGCGCACAAGCGGAGCGCAGCGGATGACCGGACGAAGCCCGCTCCCCGCCGTGACCGGACGGATGCCCACGGCGGCTCCCGTGGCGCCCCGAATCCTGCCCTTCCTGCGGGTCCCTCCGAGGTGATCACCCGTGTTCCTCGGGCGCAGCAAGGGCACGGCAGGGGGTGCGTCGACCAGCAGGACGGCGCACCCCCCGGCCAACAAGGCGGCAAGAGCGTCCCGGGAAGCCACACCGGCACCGCGGATCGCAACGGCAGCGCCCGCGACGCCCGTCACCACGTTGCCGATGACAGCGCCGATGATGACGACGGCCGGCCCGGCCGCAACAGAGCGGCGAAGCCCAGGCCGCCGGAACATAGTCCGCCCGGCTCAGGATTTTTCAAGAGCATTCGACTCAGAAGCGCTCGACCGTCTCGCCGGCCCGTATTCGGTGATCTTCCAGCCGTGCTTCGACTTGGTCTCGCTTTACTCGGTCGCGCCAGGAGGCAGTGTTCTCGCTGGTGAGGCTGTGCGGCGGCGGGGCATGACGTCGTCATGGCGAGGTGGATCACGACCTCGGAGCGGGCGGATACACTCGCGTAGTCGCGCGCGAGACATCGCCACCGTCCACCCACGCCTTGCGGATGCCGGGGTGGTCAGCGGCGACCAGGTCCAGGAGCCAAGTGCCGGCGACGGAGTCCCGCACGCACGACGCGGTGACTGCAACGGCCGGCAGCGGACCGATGGTGTCGGTGACGATGGCGCTCTGAGCGTCGATCACACGGGCGGACGGCTCCGCGTCCCGCCCTCCTGCACCGGCCGGTGCCCGCTCACGAGGTGAGGGCCGCGGCGAGCTCGACCGGTCGGGCCGCGAACGGGCTGTGGCTGCCGGGCAGGGTGTGCACGGTGAACGGGTTACCGGGGAAGGCCCGGTCGGCTTCCGCGATCATCAGGTCCTGCGCGGCCGGTGCCAGCGCCCGGTCATCGGCGCAGCGCAGGAAAGTTCGTGGGATTCGTCCCCACCGTGCCGCGGTCAGGGTGACCGGAGCCGTCGGAATCGCCAGGGGCAGATCAGGGCTCAGCGCGGAGCGCCACCGGTCGAAGCGGTTCGGCGGGGTGTCGTGGTAGTGGGTTTCCCGCAGTTCGTCGAGGTAGGCGGGATCCGTTGAGAGCGGGTTGATCCGTACGGCGCCCAGGGCTTCGGGGTCGCCGAGGTTCAGGTTCCGGCCCAGCGCGGTGGCGTTCTCGGGTGAGCCCAGGTAGTCGAAGAAGCGCGGCCTGCCGCCCGGGACGAACGCGGACAGGTAGACGATCCTGTCCACCAGCTCGGGCGCCCGCTCCGCGGCCAGGGACGCGGGACCGCCGCCCGCGCTGTGCGCGACGAGCACGACAGTGCGATGGTGACGCACCTGGCGCAGGACGCTGAGTGCTGCCTCGGCGCAGTCGTCCATCGTCAGAGGGGCGAGCCGTGACCTCTCGGTCAGCAGGCCCGGCTGGCCGGGCAGCAGGTATCCGGTGGGCAGGGGTGCGTCGAAGCCGTGCCCCGGCAGGTCGACGGCCACGCTCGCAGCGCCCAGTCCGGTCAGCGCGCGCTGCGTCGCCGCCCACTGTCCGGAGCTGTGCCAGGCACCGTGCACGAGAACGAAGACGGTGTCGGTCGGAGATACGTTCTTCATGGCTCCATTCCAGACAGGAACCACAGCGCCATCCATTCGTAGATCTGCTAAGTGGCATGGCGATATCTTTGAGGTCTTGTCGGCAGCTGAACGGGATCGATGGGATGGGGGCCGAGTCGTGGAAGCGCGACACCTGCGGTACGCGGTCGCTCTCGCCGAGCACGAACACTTCGGCCGGGCGGCCCGCGCGCTGGGCATCGCGCAGCCGCCGCTGTCCAAGCAGATCGCCGACCTGGAGCGCGAGGTCGGGGCCCGGCTGTTCGACCGCACACGTCAGGGGGTGTTCCTGACCGCAGCCGGTGAGGCGTTCCTCGCGCGGGCACGCCGGGCGCTCGACGAGATCGCGGCGGCCGCGGTCGACGCGGGCCGGGCCGCGCGCGGCGAGACGGGACGTCTGCGTCTCGGCTTCATCGCCTCGGCACTGCTCGACCCGCTGCCGGACGTCCTGAGCCGGTTCGGCCATGAACGGCCCGACGTGAGACTGGAACTGCACGAGATGGCGACCAGCCGCAGTAGCTCAGCTCTCGTCGCCGGGGAGCTGGACGTGGCCCTCACCCTCGGCCCGCCACGAGGCGCCGGAGCCGAGCGTCTCGTGTCCGTCCCGATCGGGCGCGACCACGTGATCGCCGTGGTGAGTACGGTGCACCCGTACGCGGGTCAACCTTCAGTGAGTGCCGACCAGTTGCGGCGACAGCAGCTGATCGTGTCGTCCGGCCGGGACGAGCCCGCTGTGGTCGCCGGACTGCGCACCCTGCTGGGCACGGACTCATCGGCTCTCGGTGGCGCGACCGTCGCGAGGGACGTGCACACGATCATCGGACTCGCCGCGTCGGGCGTGGGCGTCGGCCTGGGGCCGTCCCGTATGAGGGCCGTCCCGCGTGCGGGAGTGCGGTTCTGTGAGGTGACCCCGCACACGCCCCTGCCCGATCTCGTCCTGTCCTTCGCGGCCCGCGACCACTCCCCGGTGCTGCGCGCGTTCCTCGGCACCATCCGGGAGAACTGCCCCCACGTCGGTGCCGCACTCGACGACCGCCTCCGGCCCCACGCTTGATCCGGGCCTGTCCTGGTGGGCAGCGGCTCTTCCGAGGCGTAGTCCGCCACGTCCTTGACCGTGCCCGGCTTCGCCGCATAACGGAACGTCGAGCGGGCGAAACCGAGCGGCAGCACCTCCTCGGTCGACGCCCCCGAGTCGAGCAGCAGGTCACGACCCGTGATGCCGATGTCGAGGCGCCCGGCGCTGACGTAGAGGCGATGTCGCGGGGGTGGAGGTAGAGGAACTCTATCGCAGGCCCCACTCATCCAGGCCGGAGTAGATCAACGCGGTGCGGCCCCGCGGAAAGGAGAAGGCCTCGGTCTCCCCTGAATAGATCGCCACAAGCGAGTCGGCTCCTCGCCACCAGGTGTCGGCCAGGCCCCTCACTTCGCGCACTGGCTCGTACCCGTCCAGCACGATGCCATCGACATCGTCGCCGGTCACCTTGACGATCTGCTTTGCGCACGCGGACACGTGATGAGTCAGGGCGAGCGACTCCACCCAGCCCGCGATGGTGGCATGGAGGGGCACCCACCGACCTGCGTGAATGCCGAACTCACCGGACGGCCCGATCATGAACGAGTACGGGACGGCGGTCCGCTGCATCCCGGCTTCGAACCACCATCCATCGGAGGCCGAGCCCTCGGGCGAGTCCGCTTCGAGGTACCTGGGTCCGCCGTCATACTGCGGTGAGGGTGGCAGTACCAGGCCACCCCACTGCTCTTCATATGCCGCCATCCGGTCGATGACCGCCGCCGGGATGTCTCGCTCGAGCCACCACTGCCTGTGCTCCTCGATGGGCCGGATGTCGACCTTGACGCCGTGCGCGCAGACGAACGACCGGGCTCGTTGGGTCAGGCCATCAGGCACATCGTGGAAGAGATTGAGATTCACCAGGCTGACGCTACCCAGTACCCGAGGGACCGCCGACCGTGGGCAGCTCTGCGCCCCCCGCGGCCCACGGGACATCTCACCGGTCCGCAGGAGCCGGTGCGCCCCGACGGTCTGTACGGGGTGAGCAAGGCGGCCGTCGAGGCCCTCGGGCAGCTGTATGCCGATAAGCTCGGCCTGTCTGTGATCTGCCTGCGCATCGGCAGCTTCGAGCAAGCGCCCACCGAGCCGCGGCATCTGGCGACCTGGCTGAGCCCACGCGACGCCGTCGGCTACATCCGGGCCGCACTGACCGCTCCGCCGTCCATTCGCTTCGCCACGGTGTACGCCGTCTCCGCCAATACCCGCCGCTTCTTGGAACTTCCCGACCCAGCGGTACTGGCCTACGTCCCCGTCGACGACGCCCAACTCCACGCCGAGGACATCCCGGGAACCGACCTTCCGGCCGACCCCGCCGCACCCCAGGCCGGCCCCTATGCCCTGCCCGAGTTCACCCTCGAGCACCTCAGTCCCTGACCCGCACACCCTCGACGTCGGTCAGGCTCCCGGCCCGGGCTCGGTCACTGTGAACTGACGCCTCGCTCACCTCTGTTGACAACCGGCTCAACACCCCACTCCCACCTGCGCGTTCGCCGTGCGCCCCGGCGCACTCTGTGAACGTCGTGGAACGTCCACCAAGCAGGCCGAATCCGGCCCGCGGGTCACTACCTTGGCGCGGTGTTTCCCCATCCCCACCCTTGGAGGCATCGTGTCACGATTGCCGATAGTGGCGCGGACGGCCGCCGCGGCGGCCTGTCTGGCCACGGTGGCCGCGCTGGCCGCGGCCGTTCCCGCGGCGGCCGACCCACATCCCAGAACGTCGCTGGGATCCAGCGGCTCCGCCCCGGCGGGCGCGCACCGGCTCCGTACGACAGCGCACGACCGCACGATCGATGTGGCGCTGTCGCTCAAACCGCACGACCAAGCCGGGCTCGACGCGTTCGTCGCGTCGGTCAGCAACCCGGCGTCACCGTACTACCGGCACTACCTCACCAGCGCCCAGTACAACGAGCGGTACGCGCCCCGAGCGTCCGACGTCGCCGAGGCGAGCGCCTTCCTGAAGTCCAACGGGCTGAGCGTCACCAAGGTCTCGGGCAACCGGCAGGTCATCGACGCGACCGGCACCGCCGAGCAGGTACGGGCCGCGTTCGGCACGTCGATCGGCGACTACACGGACACAGCGGGCGAGCACTTCTACGCGAGCGACAAGGCGCCGACCGTGCCGTCCGCGCTCGCGTCCACCGTCCGGGCGGTCACCGGCCTGACCGACCGGCCGGTGGCGCACCGGGCGGGCGGCAGGCCGGCCGGGCACAGCAGCAGGACGCTGACCGGCAGGCCCGGGAGCGGCCCCGCCGGTCCCGCGGGCCCTGCGGGCGGGTACACCCCGGCCCAGTTCCGTACCGCCTACAGCATGAAGAACCTGTCCGCCTCGTACAACGGCTCGGGGCAGACCGTCGGGCTGATCGAGTTCGACGCGTTCAAGCAGTCCGACATCGACGCGTGGACGAAGTACTTCGGGCAGCCGTCGGTGAACGCGCGGGTCGTCCCGGTGAACGGCGGTGTCCGCAGTCCGGGGAGCGACCAGCTCGAAGTCACCTTGGACGTCGAGTCGGTGGCCGCGACCGCGCCCAACGCCGCGCAGATCGTGTATGAGGCGCCCAACTCGGACAACGCCTGGGTCGATGAGATGGCGAAGATCGCCGGCGACAACCAGATCACGATCCTGTCCGGCTCGTGGCTCAACGGCGAGAAGTGCGAGTCGGCGCCCATCCAGGCGTCGCACGACTCGTACACCCAGATGGTCGCGCAGGGGGTGACGCTGCTGTCGGCCTCCGGTGACTGGGGGGCGACCGGCTGCGGCTACCAGGGCGACAACTCCACCGTGCAGGCCGACTATCCGCCCAGCGACCCGCTGTTCACCGGGGTCGGTGGGACGCAGCTGCGGACGAGCGACAGCGCGGGCACGTACCAGTCGGAGTCCTGCTGGAACCAGGGTGGTTCCGGCAACACCCGTTCCGGCGGCGGCTATTCGCAGATCTTCACCCGGCCGGACTGGCAGCCCGGGACCAACAAGTACCGGTCGGTGCCCGATGTGGCGCTCGACGCGGACTACGGCGCCGGAGCGGTGTCGGTCTACATGAACGGCGGCTGGCAGGACGTCGGCGGGACCAGCGCCTCGGCGCCGCTGTGGGCCGGCTACATCGCCATGGTCAACCAGAAGGCCGGGGCCGCGGGCAAGGGCAACCTCGGCGCGATGAACCCGACGATCTACGCCGTCGCGCAGTCGTCCCGGTACGGCTCGACGTTCCACGACGTCACGACGGGCGACAACGGCACGTACAACGCCGGCACCGGCTACGACCTGTGCACCGGCTGGGGTTCGATGCAGGGTGACAACCTCGCCGATCCGCTGATCGACGGTGCGACCCCGCCCGCGGCCGACGACTTCTCGATCAGCGCCGATCCGCGATCGGTGAGCGTCGCCCCGGGCAAGTCGGTGACCGCCACGGTCAGCACCAAGGTCGTCAAGGGCAGCGCGCGAACCGTGGCGCTGTCGGCGTCCGGACTGCCCGCAGGCGTGAGCGCGAGCTTCGATCCGGCGTCGGTGACGGCGGGCGGCTCCTCGACGCTGACCCTGACCGCGGCGCCCTCGGCGTCGCCCGGACAGAGCGACGTCACCGTGACCGGCAAGAGCGGCGACGCGACGCACAGCGCCCCGCTGTCGCTGACCGTCAACGGCTCCGGGCAGGGCGATTTCTCCATAAGCGTCAGTCCGGACTCGGCGACGGTGACCGCCGGGCAGTCGGCGACCGCGACCGTGAACACCACCGCCGCGCCGCAGGCGGTCCGCCGCCCGGCGGCCACAGCGACCCACGGCACCACGGCGACCCGCGGCACCACGGCGACCCGCGGCATCGGCCCGGCCGTCGTGGGCGGCAGTCCGACCACGGTCGACGCGTACCCGTTCATGATCTCACTGCGTAGGAACGGCAGTTCCTTCCCCGGGCAGCAATCGTGCAGCATGGCCCTGGTCGGTCCGCACACGGTCGTCGGCGCGGCACACTGCTGGCTGGAGAACTCCGGCGACAAGTGGTTCGTGTACGGCGCGACCAACCTGAACGACACCGGGTTCCGCGCCGACATCAAGAGCGTGTGGACCGACCCGGACTACCACGGCTGGCAGACCGGCCACGACGTCGCTGTCTTCACCCTGGCGCAGGACGTCCCGGTGCCGTCCGGCATCGTCTACCCGACCATCGCGACGAACACC
This sequence comes from Streptomyces similanensis, assembly GCF_039543625.1. Lineage (NCBI taxonomy): Bacteria > Bacillati > Actinomycetota > Actinomycetes > Kitasatosporales > Streptomycetaceae > Streptomyces > Streptomyces similanensis. The sequence continues at coordinate 32,918 of NZ_BAABKC010000007.1, forward strand.
TCGGTCGACACACCCGGCACCATGGGCAAGGGGATCGGCTGGGGAAAGACCGGCGCCAACACGTACTCCGACGTGCTCCGGACGGTCGACCTGCCGGTGGCCGCGGACTCGGCATGCGCACAGCAGCCGGTGCTGTCGTCGAACTGGAAGAGCGACGGCTCGATGCTCTGCACCGGCTACGCGGACGGCCACGCGGGTGTGTGCGTCGGCGACAGCGGAAGCCCGTTCCTGGAGGGCAACCAGATCGTCGGGTTCTTCTCCTGGATGTCCAACAACTGCGACACCTACGGCGTGTACGCACGTGTGACGACGTACGCCGACGAGATCAAGGCCCATCTGCCGGGCGGCACCGCGCCCTCGGGTGACATCGCGCTGTCGGCGAGCGGTCTGCCCTCGGGCGCGACCGCGAGCTTCGACCCGACGTCGGTGAACGCGGGCGGCAAGTCCACGCTGACCATCGCCACGAGCGCGTCGACGCCGGCGGGGACGTACAAGGTGACGGTCGGCGGCAAGAACGCGACGGCCGGCCACGACACCGCCTTCACCCTGACGGTCCAGGGCGGGGCGTCGACGCCGGTCACGGTGCAGGATCCCGGTTTCCAGTTCACCCAGCACGGGACGCCGGTCAGCCTGCGACTGCGCGCGAGCGGCGGGAGCGGGACGTACACCTGGTCGGCGACCGGCCTGCCGCCGGGTCTGTCGGTCGACAGCCGCACCGGTGTGGTCAGCGGCACCGCCGCGCAGGCGTCACGAACCTTCGACGTCACGGTGACGGCCACCGACAGCGGCGGCCGGAGCGGCAAGGCGGGATTCAGCTGGTTCGTCTACTGAGCCGTGTCGCAAGCCTCTTGAAGGCCCTCCGAGGGGCGGCCTCCCCCGGGATGCTCCCCTGACCGCGTGGAGTGCGGGACTGACCGGCGGTGTGTCGAACCGCCGGTCAGTCCCATTCCCAGGACATGCCTACGATGCCCGGACCGCTGTCGGTGACCACCAGGTGCGCGGTGCCCGACGCCCCGATCCACAGCGGGGCGCCGACGTGCCGGGGCGCGTGCACACCCGCCTGCCGGAACGGCACGCAGCTCACCGGGAGCCGTCCGGCAAACTCCGTCTGCAGGACGTACTGCCGGATCGACCGGGTGAACCGGTGGTGGTAGAAGGTGAGTTCGGGACCGGGCGGGAAGTGGGAGGTGAACTCCACGACGCCTCGCTCACCGGCGGCCAGGCGCTGCTCCAGGAGTAGTTCGCACACCGTGGCGCCGGTCGCGTCGTCGGCCCGTACCCGGCCCACCCGGCAGAACTTGACGTCGGACGGGACGGCGGCGGCCGACTCCTCGGCCCACAGCAGGACCACGCAGCGGTCGACACGGTCGGCCGACGCCTCGAACACCATCCGGGTGCGCAGGCTCGACAGCCGGTGGTCCTCCCCGACCCGCACGTACTCCTGCACATCGAGTTTCCGGATCCGGTCGTCGGACAGCGCGCCCATCGCGGCGAGCAGCGGCCGGTGCGCGGGCCACAGCCTACGCCGGTCGATGGCGTCCGGCTCGGCCTTGCGGCACCGCCCGCGCGGCCGCGGCGGTCCGAGCCGCGACACCAGCGAAGCGGCGGGCAGACCCAGCAGAGCCTCCAGCCCGCGGACCGCGCGCAACGACTCGGCGCGCTCGGGACGACTGCGGCCGTGCCGCCAGTAGCTCAGCGCGGCGCGGCTGACCCGTACGCCCTGGGCGGCGAGGTGGTACTGCACGCGTTCCAGGCTCAGACCACGGTGGTTGAGCGCGTAGTCGAGCACTTGGGCGAAGGTGCCGTCCCGCAGGAGCCGCCGCAGCTCCCGGTCGACGGGTCTGTCCCCGGCGGCGCCCGCGTGCGCCATCATGGGCGCCCCGGGCGGCACGGGGACCGGTGGGTGGCCCGTGCCGTCCACCGGCCGACCGACGGGAATCGAGGACGAACCGCTCGCCATCCCGCATCTCCCCCCGCGCCGACGGCATCAGGTCCACTATCGACGGCTCCCCGCCAAAGGTCCAGAGCGAGGCCTCCCGGCATCGATCTCCCCGAACTCGACACCCTGGCGCCGTGTGCGCAGTTGTCCCAGACGCTGACTCGGTCGGATGGTGACTCCCGCAGTCACCTTGAAAGGGTCCCCGCAGCCACGCGCATGACCACCCACAACGTGATTACCGCTAACCCGGGAGACGGACAGGACCATCCCCTGCGCACGGGCTTCTCAGGGTCCCGGAAGTTGGCGAAGCTCCCCCAGTGCAGGCGCGCCGGCGACGTGGCCCAGAACTCCTCGGCGATCCAGGCGGCCCTGCCCCGCCGGGGAGTCGGTGAGGCCGTAGCCGAGCGTCTGCGGCCGGGGCCCCTGGATCGGACCCAGGTTCAGGTGCACGCCGGCCACCCGCTCGGGCGCCGCCTCCCCCAGCACCGCGGACACCGCCGAACCACAGTCACCGCCCTGCGCGCCGTACCGTTCGTAACCCAGCAAGACCATCAATGTGTCCCAGCCGCGCGCGGTGCGAGTGATGCCCCACCCGGTCGTCGACGGCTTGTCACTCCAGCCGTACCCGGGCAACGACGTTGCGACCACGCGGGGTGGGGCGGAGTCGTCAGTGCTTGACGGTGAATGTGGCGGCTTGGGGCGCGAAGGTCGTGTTGTGGTCCTTGGCGGTGGCCAGGGCGGAAACGTGCCAGACGCCCTCGGGCAGCGCGGCGGCTTCCTTGGCCGAGCTCTTCGCGGTGTAGGTGCACTCCGAGGCCGTCGCGGAGGTCGCCTTGCACGTGGCTTCCTCGACCTCCCGCATCTCGCCCGCCGTGGGCGCGAGGCCCGAACTCGCCGGCCAGGCGAGCACCCGCAGGCTCTTGACTCCGGAGTTGTCGGCCACGGTGGCGCTGAAGGTGAGCGAGGCGCTGCCACCGGCCGTCCTGGTGTAGTGGGCGGTGGCCTTTGAGATCTCCGGCTTGGCCGGCACAGCGGCGTCGGCCGAGGAGACGAACACCACGGTGCCGGCAGCGACGGCTGCGGCTGCGGCGAGCGACGCGATGACAAGGCGCTTGGACATGGGGCATCCCCTCATAGGTGACCGCTATTGGTCTCTTCGCCGAGCGCTCCGCGCACCGCGACGTTGTGTACACAGCCTGTCTCGACGGCCTTGTCCGCCGCATGGGCAGAACTACTCAACCGAAGTACTCAGACGCGCAGCCGGGTAGCCGTGCTCCGCGATGTCCTCAAGGACCGAGGCGAGGACATCGACCCGGGCCCGCTGGTCGGCCGCGTAGGCGCGGACGGACGCGGCGGCATTCTCATCGAGGGGCTGGCGGTCGGGCGCGGCGCGGGGGCCGGCTGCTGGCTCATCCCCGGGCGCCGGGCAGCGGTGCCTGGTGGCGGTCCTCGAGACGCTCTTCCGGAGCGTCCACTGGTTTGGCCTGGTCTGACCGCCCACACCGAGAGAAGCCTGGTTGCGACGCTCGGTAATCGTTGTAACCACCGGAGCGGGCCCGTTGACCTGTGACAGTGGATTGCCTCCGCAGGTGGACCGAATGCGGTTCGTGACAGCGAAGACGGACCGCCGTAGCCCAGGAGCGCCGTGCCCGGCTGCAGCACGGTCGGCTCAGGACTCGACGCCGGCTGTGGACAGAGACGGATCGCCGGTCGCGGTCAGCGCGAACGCTGTCCGGTGAAGAGGCGGTACAGCAGGAGCACGATCACCGAGCCGACGATCGCGGCGATCCACGTCGAGAGGTGGAAGAAGCCGTTGATGGAGTGCACGCCGAAGATCACCTTGCCGAGCCAGCCACCGAGCAGACCGCCGACGACGCCGATGAGCATCGTGACGAGGCAGCCGCCCGGGTCCTTGCCGGGCATGAGTGCCTTGGCGATGGCACCCGCGATGAGGCCGATGAGAATCCAGGCGATGATGCCCACGGTGTGTGTCCTTTGCTGTAGGTGGTGCCGGGGAAGACCCGACGGAGGTTCCGCCGGGGCTGCCCGCCGGTTGCTCCGCGCGGACGACCGGCGACATACGGATATCCGCTCGGGAACACTCCACACGGGGCAAGGTCCCTGTTCCCTCAGATCGGCCCACGCGGCACCCGCCCCGTCGGCCGATCAGGCGCTGCGGCTCGGCTTTCGCGGCCCGCCGGTCGGCGGCGAGCTCGGCCTGGAGGGCGGCGTCGGTCTCCAGGGAAGTAGACGCCACCGGCTGTAACGTGCAGCTGCGTGATCCACTCCCCCTCAGCGACTTCGGCCGGGACGTGTTCGCCGTCGGCCAGGTTCTCACGGTCGCGGTCCATGTGCTGCTGAAGCCGGGCGTCCTCAAGCGCGGCCGCGGCCTCGGTGACGGCTATTCGGGAGGAGGCGCGGCGGCGCACCGGGCGGCGGCCGACGCTCGCCTGGTCGATCGGCCGTCGGGGCGCGGGCGTGCCGGGCATCGGGAAGCGTCGACGGCGGGATCGGGGAGCCTGAGGGGTCACGGAGCCTGCCGATTGTGGCGGGGACAGTGACGGAACATCCGGCTGCCGGGCGGATGCATGGCAGTTCTGGATGAGCTGAAGCTCAGGGGTTGCCACCGGCGACGCCGGATGAGCTGGCGGAAAGGGCGTGACGAGGCAGCTTGGTTGTCACCGGGGAGGCATCCCAATCGTCACACGCGCCCATTCGGCTGACTTTCCGCCGTCATCGTCGACGGGCCGGAGTTCCCGGGCGCCCCGGCCGTGCCCTGCTGGGGGCTGAGCCCTTCCACAGCGAGGCGGAAGAGGCGGTCGGCCTGGGTGTCGGGGTCCGCGTGGTGCTCGGTGGCCAGGGCGATGCCGACGGCGAGGGTCAGCAGGTCGTGGAAGGTGACGTGCGGTGCGACCGCCTTGTCGCGGATGGCCCGCTGGAGCAGGGGAGCTGCGGCCGCTTCGATGGTGCTGCTGCAACTGTTCGGAGAGGGATTTTCGGCCGGGGGCTCGTAGCTGAGGATGTGGGCGAATCCGCGGGCTGAGACGGCGTAGCGGACGAAGGCGTGGAGCCACTCCAGCAGTGCGGTGCGGCCGTCCTCGGTCTCACTCAGCCGGTGGGCGCGTTCGCACAGGCCCGCAATGCGCTCCTGGAAGACGGCTTCGAGAAGTGCCCGGCGGGTGGGGAAGTGACGGCGCACGGTCGCCGAACCGACGCCTGCGGTGCGCGCGATCTGCTCCTGGGATGCCTCGGCGCCGTGCGCGGCGACCTCGGCTTCGGCGACGGCGAGGATGCGCTGATAGTTGCGTCGGGCGTCCGAGCGCTGGCCAGTCATGATCTCCCCATTGCTAAGCGGCGGGCCCCGCCATATCTTAGCGGCACACGAAACGGCGGGCCCCGCCGTTTCGCCTCTCCGGTCCGTGAGGAGCAGCACCATGCCCAGCAGCAGCGATACCGTCCTGGTCACCGGCGCCACCGGCCAGCAAGGCGGGGCCACGGCTCGCGCACTTCTGGCCGCCAAGGTGCCCGTACGTGCGCTCGTACGCGATCCCCGGTCGAAGCCCGCCCGGGCGATCGAGGCGCTGGGCGCCGAACTGGTGCGCGCGGATCTTTCCGACCGGGCCTCCCTCGACCCGGCGGTCGAGGGGGTCCGCGCGGTGTTCTCGGTGCAGATGCCGCCCATGACCGAGACCAGCGTGGACTTCGCGAGCGAACTCGCCCAGGCCACCAACCTGGCTGACGCGGCGAAGGCTGGAGGAGTACGGCAGTTCGTACAGTCCTCGACCAGTGGAGTCGGTGAACACACCCAGGTCGCCGGCTGGGCCGAGGGCCGCTGGGCGGCGATGGCGGACTACTTCCACACCAAGCAGGCGATCATGGAGGCGGTGCGTGGTGCGGGTTTCGCCCGCTGGACGGTGATCAAGCCCGCCTTCTTCATGGAGAACCTGCCCCTGCTGGCGCCCAAGGGCCCCCGCGGTGGACTGCTGACGGTACTGAAGCCGGACACCGAACTGGCCTTGGTCGCCGTGCGGGACATCGGCACGGCCGCGGCGCACGCCCTCCGATACCCCGACCGGTTCCACCAGGTGGAACTGGAACTGGCTGGTGACCTCCGCACGATGGAGCAGATCGCGCAGACCCTGTCCGCCGCCTGGGGTGTGCCCGTGACCGCGCCCTCCATGAACATGGAAGAGGCCCTTGATGCGGGCATGCCGAAGTGGGGAGCCGGACACGAGTGGAACAACGCGGTCCTCCAGCCCGCCCGGCCCGCATTCGCCCGGAAGTTGGGCATCCCACTCACCACCTTCGCCGAGTGGGCGGACGAGCAGTTGACACACGTGTCTGATGAGGGGCGTACGGCGCTGTGACCTGTGGCAGCGCACACCGAGGGCGAACTCGAGGCGATCACCTCGCACACGCGGCGGGCACACGACCTCAGCCACACCCGGACGCCGGCGCTTGCGGTTCCGGCCGTAGCCGGACCGGAAACCCGAACGTGGCTGAGATCGCCGCACATCGGATGCCCGGAGCGGACGACTGCCACGGCATCCCCGGGGCGTGAAGCCTCCTCCGGCGCAGCGCGAGAAGGCAGCGCAGCCGTACGCCTGACTCGCCGGGCGTCCTGGTCGCCCGGTCATCCGCAGCGGTCGTCCGCCGCTCCGGTGTCGGCCGGAGCGGTACTTGGTGGGCGGCGGCCTACCCCGCTCGGCCGTGTCCGCCCTTCACGCTGAGTTCGGCCTGCCGCAGGCCGCAGTTCTTGATCCGGAGCTCTGCGGCTGCAGTCAGGAAGGTGTCGATCTCGCGCGACTGCGATGCCGGATGGCGCGGACTGCGCAATTCGTCCGGCCGGCGTCAGGGGCATCCACCCGTCGGTCGCTCCCGCGCCGATCCAGGCCTCCCGAAAAGCACTGTTCCAGTTCGGAGTTAGGCCCTACCTTGCTGCCGGTGACCAACGACCCCCGAGAACCCGCAGAGTCTCCTCCCGCCCCCGGACTCTTCTCCCGTACGTATCTGGCTGCCACGGCGAGTTTCGCTGCGGTGATGTTCCTGACCGGGTTCGCGGCGCTGGCGGTGATGCCGTTGCTGCCGGTGGCCGCTCGGGACCTCGACGGAGTCGGCCTTTACCCGCTGGTGGCAGGGGCGTTCGTGGCGGCCAGCCTGCTCGGCGGTGTACTGGGCGGGGCATGGGCGGATCGCAGCGGGGCCCGGCGACCCCTGACAGCCGGGGTGATCCTGTCCGTCGCGACGCTTCTCGTCTCCGCAACCAGCACCACCATCTGGCAACTGGGCCTGGGACGCTTCACCGACGGTATCGCGGCGGGCCTGGTGGCGGTGTCCGTCAACGCCGCCATCGGGCAGTCCTACCCGGAACACCTGCGCGCCCGCGTCCTGTCCCTCATGAGTGCCTGCTGGATCGTCCCGTCACTGGCCGGTCCCCCGCTCGCCGGGTTGGTGGCCGCATGGTGGTCATGGCATGCGGTGTTCTTCGGCCTCGCGGGGCTCACCCTGATCCCTGCGGCGGCCGCGGTACTGCTCCTTCGCGGACAGCCGGGACAGCCAGGACAGCCAGGAGCATCGCAGCAGCTTGAGCGCCCCGGGGCATCCGTGCGGCGGCCCGCCTTGCCCGCCGCAGTGGCGGTGAGCGTGGCCGCGGCGCTCACCCAGTACGGCGTCACCGCCTGGAACGTACGTCACGCGGTGTGCGTGTCGGCCGGTGTGGTGCTGCTCGTGGCGTTCGCCCCGCGGCTGCTGCCAGCGCACACCTGGCGAGCCGGCGGCGGACTGCCCGCCACTGTGCTCCTGCGGGCTCTGACCTCTGGCGCGTACTTCACGCTGGAAGCCTTCGTCCCCCTGATGCTCAGCACGGCGCGCCATGTGCCGGGCATGGTGACGGGGTTCGGGTTCACCGGGGCGGCACTCGCCTGGGCCGGAGCCTCCTGGGTGCAGGGCCGCCTCCACAACCGGGTACCGCGGCACCGGCTTGTAGCCGTCGGTGCCGCGATCATGGCGGCCGCGGTGGCGGTGGCGGCCCTGTGCACCATCCCGGCGGTGCCTGCGGCCGTAGCGGTGTCCTCGATGGCGATGGCCGCCGTCGGCATGGGGCTCGCGACGCCGTCACTCACCCTGCTGTCCCTGGCGCACACTTCAGCCGACAAGCAGGGCTACGCGAGCGGCGCGATGCAGACCTCGCAGAACCTCGGCCAGACCCTGGTCCTGGCCGTGACGTCGGCTTTGTTCACGACACTCTCAGCGGCGTCGACCAGCCGGCTCCCCGCGTTCGCCGGCGCGTTCGTGCTGCTGATCCTTCCGATCGTGGGAACCGCCTGTCTGGCAGGCCGGACGCGCATCGTGGCCGCAGACCGACAACGCGCCTCGGGGCCGTCCGCCGCTGCGGCCAACGCCCAAGTCAGCGAGGGAACGTGAGGGCCGAGGCTGCCACCGTACGCACAACGACGCCGGTTCACGATCGGTGGCCGCGGGCAGAGGGCCACCGCTACGGTAGGCCGATGCCACCGACGCCGCACCGCTCCGCGCTCCTCGTCATCGACATGCAGGACGACGTGATGCCCATCATGCACCGCCCTGACCGAACCGTCCGTACCATCGCGGATCTGAGCTTCCGGGCGCGTACTTCGAGCGTTCCCGTCATCACCGTGCGACAGCAAGGCGGCGGCGACGTCCTGCCCGAACTGGCGCCGCAGGGCGGGGAACCGGTGGTGACGAAGACCTCCGCGGACGCCTTCTTGAACACCGACCTCGACGAGACGCTGATCCGGCTCGGCGTGACCGAGCTCCTGGTCACCGGTTTCGCCACGGAGAACTGCGTGGAGACGACCGCCCGCCAGGCCCTCAGCCACGGCTACGACCTGGTACTGGTGGCGGACGGACACACCACATCCGTCCGCCCCCAGCCGACGGACTTCGTCCCGCCCGATCAGTCGATCGCCCATCACAACGAGATCTACCGGCACATCGACTTTCCTGATCGCAGCGTTCGAGTCCTGCCGGCCACAGAGGTCGACTTCATGGCACCTCAGTCAGCGCAACGCCGCGTCTCATAGGTAGGCCCCTCAAGCTCCACTCTCGCTCGACGCCCCGTTGTCGATCCCGGACCGGATCATGTCGGTGGCTGGTGACAGAATCGGGGAGTGCTGATCAAGGGATACGATGTCGGCCCGTTGGTGCCGGGCGAGTCGCTGCTGGACCGTCCGGGCTTCTGGTCGAACTACCTCTTGGAGATGTGCAGCGACGGGGGATGCGCCGAGCGTCCGGCTCCGGAGTGGTTCGGTGAAGACGGGGCCGATGTCGATGCCCTGTCCGAGGTCCTCTTCGATCCTGAACGCTGGCCAGTGTTCAGGGCGCCGGCGGAAGGCGGCCCCGGAGCCGTGGTGATCTACCGCAACCTTGATGGCGACTACGGCATCGACTACCTCCTCACCCATCCAGGCACAAGCTACGCCGAGCAGGTCGCCAGCCGGGACGGAGATTTCTCGGGCACTGGGCTGACATGGCGCGAACTGATCCGGATGGCTGACAGTCCGTCCCTTGCGGACGACGGCGTACAGGACACGGCCACCCGCTTCCTGCTGCTGCTTCCCCTCCTCACCGACTCGGAAGTCCCGGAAACAGCATCGGCAAGGCTTGTCGCCGCCTTGGCCGTAGTCGGCGCGCCGCAAGACACTGCCTCCATCGCGGCAGAGCATCTGCTGACCCACCTCACGAGGAGACCCCTACACGACCCCGCGTGGGCGTCTCCCCTGAGCAACAGCTGAGAGGCGGGCCCAACCGCTGACCACACCCGTGGAACGATCCTGGTTCGGCGGCGGACCGGATCAAGCGACAACAACATCCATGGAAGCTCCTGCTCGATCGCAGTGCTTGAATGGACCGTCGTTCTGACTGAGCAAGGAGAAGCGCAGTGCCTCTGGTGTCGGTCGTGATGCCCGTTTACAACTCGGCAGCTACGCTCGGCGTAGCCGTCCGGTCGGTGCTCGCCCAGACCCACAGCGACTTGGAGCTGCTGGTCACCGACGACCAGTCGACCGATGGCTCCATGGACCTGCTGAGGGAGTTCGCCCGGCAGGACAAGCGCGTCCTGCCGGAATCGGCACCCGAGCGAGGCGGGGCCGGCCGGGCACGCAACCTCGCTCTTCAAAGGGCCCGGGGGGACTACATCGCCTTCCTCGACAGCGACGACATGTGGTTGCCGGAGAAGACCGAGCGGCAGATCGAGTTCGCGGCGTCCGGTAGCGCGCCGCTCACGTTCACCTCGTACTTCAAGATGGACGCCGACTACGACGGTGAGAGCACCGACTTCATTCCGAACGGGCGCGTCATCCGTGCGCGGGAACACGTGGACTACCGCGCGATGCTGGTCCGGGACCACATCGGCGCGCTCACCGCCATGTACGACCGCACCGTCCTGGGCACGAGACTGATGCCGGAGATGCGCAAACGGCAGGACTACGCTCTGTGGCTGTCGATCATGCGCGACGGCGCTGACGCCCGGGGCCTTCCCGAGCCGCTTGCCGTGTACAGAGCGCATCAGGCGGGATCGCTGTCCTCCAACAAACTGTCGCTCATCCCGTACAACTGGGAGCTGTACCGCGAGCACGAAGGACTGTCGGCACCGCGGGCGGCGCGGGCGCTGGCCGGCGCCGTGTGGCAGTCACTACGCAACTCGCGGATCTAGCCCGCCGCGGGTCCTCCCGGCCAGACATCCCCTCGTGGGGTCTACGAGGCAGCCGGCCCTGCGGCGCCCTCACTGTCCAGGACGGGGAACGGCGTGTATTTCGCGCCGGCGCTCCCACCGTGCCGTGTCGCCTGGCCTGTTCGGCGCGAAGGACCGTACCCCTTCGCTCTCCACTGTGACGCCGACCTGGACCGCAGGGCGGGCCTCCGCGACGCCTCTGGTCACCCACAGGGCTCATCGGTCGCCACGGCGGGCATCGGGCCGCAGTCGCCCTGACTCGCATCGAGCAGCGGGGCAGGCAGCAGCCTAGGCGGCGCTGCGCTGCCGGGGTGCGCAAGCCGGGGGGATACGAGCACGGCTGACGGAAGTGGCCGGAAGAGCGAGCTGACAAAGGGCCGTTTCCTGATGTTGTGCTTACGGTGGGCAAAGGTAAGGTCAAGAGGTGTCAATCGCTTGGTCTTCGGTCCATGGCGGTCGGCCATGCGCAGGACGAAGTCTCACCTCGGGCTTTCCGGCACCGGCTCGGAGGCCCACCGGAACCCAACTGACCGGCAGGAGACGTCATGAGCAACGCGACGACACACCGCTCGCGGACCGAGGAACTGTCCGAGACCGGCGCGCCGTTCGAGCTGAGCACCGTGCCGATCGACCCCAAGGTGATAGCGAAGCTCGCCGAGGTCAGGGTGCCGACCCCCCAGTCGGTCCTCCTCGGATGGGTGGACGTGCCTCCCGGCGATCCCCGCGGGGCGACCAACCACGCGGTCTACCTCACTCCGGGTGGCTATGCCTACCGGGTCACGACGTACTTCGGCGAGTACCGGAGTGGCGCCCCGAGTTGACGCTCTGCCAGGGTGAGACCCCGTGTGGGGCACCGCTCAACAAGCGGTACGCCACCCCGGCCGCATCCGGGCCGTCACCCGAATTCGGGTAACAGCCGGCAACCACCTCGCCCCCTGTCCACGGCCTCGGGCAGACACAGGACCCGCGCCTCCGACATCGGAGGCCCCGAGAGGGTGCGATCGGCGCAGCACCCGGTCCGACCGTGTCCGGCCCAGGACTTCGACCGGCAGGCCGGACAGCGGGCGGGCGATGCCTGGTCGTTGGTCCGGGGTTCCTTCGACTGATGCGCAGTGAGCGCGGATCGAGCCGTTACTCCGGACCGGACATTGAAGCGGGGTGGCCGGTGGCGTGCCCATCGACTGGTGATCGACGCGAACTGATGCCCCGTCGTTCACCGTGCCCGGCGACAGTCCCGTCCACGGAGCTCGTTAGTCGGCGGACGGTTCGAGCATCGGCTCGAAGGCGGACTCGTCGTTGTCGAGAACATCGGGGAGGAATCCGTCGCGGACGGTGCGGGCGGCGGCGGTAAGCAGGCGGTCCAGGACTTGGCGGTCGGTCGCCGGGGGAAGTCGCAGTGCGGCGAGGAGGCGGTTGCGGACAGCGGGGTGGTCCGGGTGGTCGTCCAGGTACTCGGAGTTGAGGGCCGGGGGCCGGACACCGGCCAGGGCGTCGTGCCAGGACGGCAGGACGATGGCGAGGGTCAGGGCTTCGGCGAGAGATTCAGCGATGAGGAAGGCCCTGCCCTCGGAGTCGGTGTAGAGGACGGGGCGTGGGCCGTCGGGGACGGCCGGGCCGCAGAGGTAGTGGGTACCGCCCGCGTTGCAGCCGGCGATCGGCTCCACCGGGAGAGCGTTGGGCAGGGCTATCGACTCGATCGGATCGGTGCGGGCAAGGTCGAACTCGCCGTCGCAGGAGAGGTAGGAGGCGACCTCGGGGTACGTGGCGATCCTTCGGAGCAGTGCGCTCTCCGAGAGGGCGGCCGGATTGAGGGCCACGGCGACTGCGGGGGTGAGGGGGTGTCCGGCGAGGACGTGGCGGACGGCGTCGAGGGGCACGGGGCGTTCGTAGTAGTCCTCGAACCACTCCTGAACGGCCTCAGGGGAGCGATCCGTCAGGAGGTGGAACAGGTAGCCGGAGCCGTCCGGGTCTCCGCTGCCCTCTGGGAAGGCGATGGCCGAGCCGGTGCGCCAGACGGTGTCGCCGGTCGCCTGCCACAGGCAGGCGGTGACCCGAGGGACGTCGATGCCCTCGTCTTGGAAGGCGGGCTCGTCCAGGAGCGGGCGCAGCGTCGCGGGCACCTCGTCGATGACACCGGGCCAGACCTGCTCGTCGTCCGTACCGTACGGACTCATCTCCGACTCGTGGTCGAAGCCGCGTATGAGCACCCCGGCCGGAGTGAAAAGGACGGCGAATTCGTCACCGGAGCCGTTCTCCATCAGGGCCACCTCGACACCGGGGCTCCAGGTGGCGTCGAAGGTGTACTGGGAGAACCGCGGATCGTCACCGATCGCCGCGTCCAGGGCGGCCAGCGCACGCAAGTGGGCACGGAGTTGGGTTGGGGTGGGGAGAAGGGCGGCGATCTCATGCACGGTAGTCATGGCGCCATGAAAGCAGCCACCCCTGACAATCGATGAGCGGTGCCTACGGTTCCGCTCGGCCGCGTTTCGCCCGGAGCTAGCCGTCATGGCTCTCCCACCGCAAGGACGGCTATCCCCCACGTCGGCGATGAACACCCCCGATCAGGGTTCGCTCTTGCTGAAGACCGCCCGCACGACATCGTCCGGGGCACCGCTCGCCTCAGCGATCAGCTTCCCGTCGGCCGACCAGATCCCCGAGCGGCCCGACGTCCGGTCGAACCCGCCGCCCGTCGGGCCCGCGAAGGCTGCCGTGGCAACCCACACATCATGGTCCGCGGCGACTCGCAGGGCGCGCTCGCCATGAACGTCGGCCTCGTCATCGGCGTGGACCACCCCTGCAACGTAGCCATCGATACCCAACGCCGCTGTTTTCGCAGCGTGCTCGGGGATCCCGGTGTCACGGCAGATGGCGAGCCCCAGCCGCCAGCCGTCCACTTCGGTCACGGCTGCTTCCCCGGGCACGAAGCGGGCAGCCTCGCTGTGATGCAGCCAGACTTTCCCATAGGCCACGCGCGCGCCTTCTGCGTCCACAGCCAGGACACCGATCCGCGGACCCGGCACGGGCGCACCGACCAGGGCGAGCGTACCCATCTCGGCACACGCGGCAATGATCGCGGTCAGCCGTTCATCGTCCGGGGAGACCGGCGCCGCGTCCAGTTCGTATCCCGTCAGCGACATCTCGGGGAAGACCACCACCCGCGCGTTCGCCGCCCGAACTGCCTGTGCGTGGGCCGCCGCGTTGGCCGTCACGTCGTATGCCACACACCGCGGTTGCGCTACCGCGATGCTCAACTGCCGCTCCACCCTGGCATCCCCCCTTGAACCACAAGATCACCCGGCCCAGCGGCCGAAGAGCCGACTCGCGGCCGGCGCTGCGAGCACCCGACAACCGTCGCGGTCCAAGCCCTCATTCTGCTGGGACGATCCGATCGCTACAACAGCCGCCGGCACCCCACTCAGCACACCTGTCCGCGCGGCCCCGTAGTTGCTGCAGGATGGTCCGCTCCCCTCGCCCGCGGGGAGTTGCTACTCGGGCCCGACCAGCGAGTCCCCGCGCAAGCGGAGGTGAACCGGCCGCAAAGCCCGCGACAGACGAGAACGGGAGCTGATGAGTCATTGCTCTCCCTGGCTCTTCGAAGCCAGGTGTCAGTGATCGTCGGCGATGAAGTTTTCTATCGCGGCAGCGACGGCTTCGGGCTGCTCGTCGGGGATGAAGTGGCCGGCGTCGGGCACGATGACGCGGGTGGTGTTGTCGGCCCATGGGCTGAGGGAGGCGGCCATGTCCGGAATGGAGCCGTGGCTGCTGGAGATTCCGAGGATGGGCACGGTCAGGCGTCGTGACGTGAGCGCCTCGCGGTTCTTGCGCGCCGACTCTCCGGCGTCCCGGTAGTACGCGAGGGAAGCGCGCAGTCCGCCGTCTGCGGCGACTGCCGCCGCGTAGTGGTCGAGCTCGGCGTCGTCGAACGTGTCGGGAGAGAGGGCTTTCATCTTGAGGAACCAGCCGACGTAGTCGCGTTCGCGGCCCGCGAGCAGCGTCTCGGGCAGGTCGGGCACCATGTGGAACGCGAAATGCCAGGTTTTCCACGCTCGATCCGGGTCGGTGGGAATCGCCTCCGGGAGAGTGATCCCGGGGATTCCGGCGTCGAGCAGGGCGACGCGGTGCAGGTGGCTCTCGAAGTTGAGGGCGAGGGAGAAAGCGACCCAGGCGCCGATGTCGTGGGCGATCAGGGAGTAGGCCGACACTCCGAGAGCCTTGACCGCGGTGTGGACGTGCGCGGCGACCGCGTGCGTGTCGTAGTCGCGCTCAGGACGCTCGGAGTGGCCCTGACCCGGCAGGTCGATCGCGATGACGTGGAACCGGTGGGCGAGGCCGGGCATCACCTTTCGCCAGGCCCACCAGGTCTGCGGGAATCCGGCGAGCAGGACGACGGCCGGGCCGCTCGGCCGTCCGCCTTCGACGGCATGAAGGCGGACGCCGTCCGCGTCGACCCAGCGGTGAGTGAATCCGGCCAGATGCTGCAGGGGAAGGTCGCGGATGGGGTTGTTTTCGCAGACGTGCGCGGTGCTGGTTGCTGAGCCGGTCACGGTGTTCCTCCGTCGGTGTCCGGTGTGCGGCTGGGGCGATGTGGCTGACGACGGTGGCTGCGACCGCGTGGTGTGTCTCTCGCGCGATCGCGAAAGGGCGCGGTGTGCTCGGCCATGGCCACGTTGGAAAGGCTACACGTCTTGAACCGATCGGTCCAAGATAGAATGGGGTGCAACACAGTCCGGACCATCGACGCATTGGCAAGGGAAGTGCCGCGTGGCAGGCAAGAAGCAGTTCGACATGGACACGGTGCTCGACGCCGCGATGATCCAGTTCTGGCGCGCCGGCTACGCCGACACCTCATTGGACGATCTGTCCCGGGCGACCGGCCTGAACCGCAGTTCCATCTACTCCTCGCTCGGCGACAAGGACACGCTCTTCCTGCGCTGCCTGGACCTCTACGCCACGCGCTACGGCGAGAAGTACGACGCCGCCCTGGCGTGTGCGGCCTCGGATCCCGTCGCCGCCGTCCGTGCGTTCTTCGACGTCACCCTCAAGCGCATCGCCGATCCCGACACACCTGATGGATGCCTGGTCGCCCAGTCGGCCATGGCCATTCCCGTGCTGAGTCCGAGCGCCGCGGCACACGCCAAGAAGGCGCTCGGCGCCCAGCGCCTGCGCCTGCGCGCCGCGCTCACCGCCGGCCGACTGACCGACCAGGACGCCGAGGCCTTCGCCGTACACGCGGCGGCTGTGAACCAGTCGCTCGCCGTCATGAGCAGAGCCGGGGCGAGCCCGGCGCAGCTCCTGGCCGTCGTCGGCGTGACCGTTGACGCGCTGTCGCAGGTGCCGCGCCCGTAACAGATCCGGCACCCCCGTCGGACACGGCCTGGCCAAGCTGATCGCGGTCGGCGACTTCACTGGCTGGCACCGGTCTCTCGTGCGGCCTCCAGGGGCCGGGAACCACAGGGGGATTCACCCGGCGTCCGCGGGCCACCACGAACTTCATGCATCAGCCAGGCCGGCCAACCGAACCAGGGCCCGGCCAAACCTCTCGCCGACACACCGATGGATGTCGTCCGGGCTCTGCAGGCGCTGGCTGGTGAGTAGGTGGCACAGGCCCGTGCGGTGGTGGAGAGCGGGGTGGCTCTGCACCAGTGACCGCACCATCGTGCGGTCCGCGGAACGAATCTCGTACTCCAGCAGCCCGTGCCGATCGTGCCCGTCGGCCTGCCCGGCCGACGGGCACTGGTCCTGCATCGCCGGCTCAGCAGTTCCAGCTGTGCGACCCGATGTAGTAGTTGCCGGCGAGCCTGGCATGCTCCCCCTTGTCGACGCAGCCGCCGATCGGGCTCACCTTGCCCGTGTACCGGTAGATCGTCACGCCCCTGCCCGAGGTGCCGTTGTTGAAGAGCGACTTCGGATACGTACTGGAGGCCCAGGAGCATTCGTTGTACCAGTTCGATGAATCGCCCTGCCACTGGCACCGGCTGCCGGTCCCGTCGAAGTTGGTGTAGGCGCAGAAGTAGCCGGACGGACAGCTCCACGCAGTGGGCGCCGCGCCGGCAGGCGTCGCGACGGCGGCCGTCAGCCCTCCGACCGCCAGGGCGACGGCTGCCAGAGAACTCAAGGCACGTGAGCGGATACGCATGATTCCTCCCGTGTGTATCCCGTTGCGGACGGGATGCCTGACAAGTACCGGAAGAAGCCTGTCGCGGGCCGGGCAACCCGGGCAACGTCTTCCCAGAGAGGTGGGAAGACGGAAACGGAAAGGCACTGGCCATGCTTCGGATTCACTTCACCAGCGACGATCTGGCGCGTATCCGGCTCGCTTCGGCCCCCGACCCGCTGTGGGAGGTGCTGCTCAGCTCGTTCCGGCTGAGGCGTCCGAGCGGGGCGGCGTACTTCGGCGACTGGCGGCGGGCGGTCGCTCCGAAACTGGCGCCTTCGGCGCGGGTGCTGAGCGTTCTCGCGCCCCCGGCCGGTTACGCCGTGGACTTCCTGACACCGGTGGGTGTCGAGCCGTCGCTGGCTGCGGGCCTGGAGGCCCTGCGGCGGACGCCGCGTACGCGACTGCGCAACGACCTGGCGGAACTGCACGACCGTCACCCCGGCCGTCCGCTGCCCGCCTGGGCACACGCTCTGACACACGGCGATCCGCGAGCACTGACCACGGTGGTCGGCGCGGTCACCGCCTATTTCGCGACGGCGCTCGAACCGTACTGGCCGCAGGTGCGGCGCCAAGTGGATCGTGACCACGAATGGCGCACCCGCGCCCTCGACACGACCGGGTGGGAAGCCGTACTCGCCACCCTGCACCCGTCCGCGACCTGGCGATACCCTGTGCTCGAACTCGCCTTCCCCGCAGACCACGACATCCATCTCGACGGCCGCGGGCTGACGTTGCAGCCGTCGTTCTTCTGCTGGGGTGCGCCCACGACGTTCCTGGACACGGCTCTGTCACCGGTCCTGGTGTTTCCGGTGGAGCGCAGCCTCGACTGGTCGGCACCGGCGCACGCCCCTCGGCACCAGGCTGTGGCCGCGCTGTTGGGGAAGACCCGGGCACGCGTTCTGGAGGCGGTGGCAACGGCGCCGTGCACGACGACGCAACTCGCCGAACGCGCGAGTGTGCCCATTCAGACGGCCAGCCATCAGGCCGCGGTGTTGCGCGAGGCGAATCTGATCCATAGTCGGCGTCACCGCAACACCGTGGTCCACACCGCCACATCCCTGGGGATGGCGCTCCTTCACGGGGACATGGCTCTGCCACCCTTCTTTCCGCAATAGTTCCGCCGTTCCGCCGTCGTGTTCCGGACCAAGGTGTTCCACCGCGCCCGCGGCAGGGCCGCGTGCCCCTCTCGCTCCGGCCAGGTGCACTGCCATGAGCTGTCGAGCGAACTGGAGCACACCCGCGATGCGGCGCGGAGGACATGGTCATCGCAGGATCACCGGACCGTGTGCAGCCCTGGTGCCGGCTCATCGTCCGACAACAGGGCTGCGTCGCTCTGCGACGGGTCAGGTCCCGCCGGCGCCGGCGCGAGACGGGCGTGGACTACTTCCGCATGCCCATGCCGCCGCCGTGGTGCATCGAGCCGTGCCGGCCCATGTACCCCTCGTGCCAAGCGCGGCCGCCCCAGTTGTCCGATCCGTTGGAACAGCTGTTGCCGAACGCCGGGTTGAGCAGACCAATGACGTTGACGCTGTTGCCACAGGCGTTGACCGGGACGTGCACCGGCGCCTGGACCACGTTGCCGGACAGCACGCCCGGCGAGCCCACCGCGGCACCCCGAGCGCCGGCGTCGGCGAAGGCGGCACTCGCGCCGGCCAGGACCGTACCGCCGACCGCCACCGCGATCGCCGCACTCTTCAGCACACGAGACATGAGACTTCCCTTACTGCTCGCACAGCCCCCACGCGCGCTGGTGGAGGCAAGGAGCTGCTCGCTCCTCATGGTTCATACGGAGCCTCGCCAGCCGGGGATGGGCCGCCGGCCTCTACTTCACCCGTCCGGACCATGCGGCGAACTGTGCGGCCCGCCGAGACCTGCACGGCAGATCCGGGGGGCCGTCGAGCGCGACATCGGAGCGCCTGCGGGGTGCCGGCCGGGCGACGCAGGACGGATCTCCTATGCGACGGTGCGGGCAAGGATTCCGAGGGTGGCACGCAGACCGGCCTTCGGAATCACCGGAAAGACGCCTGCCTCACGGTACTTGTCGTCGATCTGGCTCCAGTCGTAGTACGAAGTGACGAGCGTGCCCGTCTCGCCGGGTTCGAGGCGGTACCCGTACAGGTGGCGGATGGGCGGCTGGATGGTGCCGGAGATCGTCCATTCCAGGAGCGCGTCGTGTTCATAACGCGTGATGATCACGGTTACGTCGTAGCGGCCCATGGGGAGGTCTCCGAGAGCCTCCCGGTCCATGTGGACGAGGAACTGGTCCCCCACCGCACTCACGGGATCGCCCTCTGCGGACTGCAGCATCCCCGAGCTGTCGATGGCCACGTGGCCCTTTGGGGATCGCAGCACATCGAAGATCGCGGATGGGGATGCGGCAATCCGTCGCGTGACTTCAAAACGATCCGTCGTCATGCCTCATCGTTACATGCTCGCTCCGGCCGACCCGCGGTGGGGGAATCCGGTACGCACCATGGCCACCAGGGCCGGTCCCGCGCTCATCCCCTTCAGCGGCTCCAGCGTCGGTCACACTCCGCTGCGACGGTGGAACTTCGTTGAGACAGGTCAGCGGGCGCGGGTGAGGAACGCGGCGAGGACGCCGCCGGGCAGCGGGATCCGGGCGGTTCCGGGCGGAAGCGGTGGCCGTCATCGTGACGGTGGGGCCGATCGTCGTCCCGGACACCGCCCGGTGCGCCATCGGCACGAACCCGTGCGACGACTCATTCGCTCAGGAAGCAGCGGGCAAGCCCTCACGGCCACCGTGGCTTCACACGCCTCCCGATCAGGAGCCGGACCTGGTCGTGGTCGTCGTTGGTCGGCGGGGCGGAGGAGACCGACAGAACCAGGGCGGTCACGTCGACGCCGAGGGCGGCGAGCCGGAGCGTGGCCCGCCGTTCCGCGCGGCGAGGTGGAGCCGGCCGACGCCGAGTTGAGGATACGGACCGCCTGTCTGTTCCTGTGCGGCACGGTTGCTCAACGCCTGGACGGAGGGGGAGACTTGGAGGCACGAGCGCGTTGGGACCGACGGGGGTGCGATGAGAGCTCGCGATACTCTGCGCACCGCCGTCGGCACCACAGCCGCCGCCGGGCTCGGCGTGGTGCTGTTGTGGGCTTCGGACAAGACACCGGGCTGGCTGACCCCCACGCTGACCGCCGTGATCACGGGCGTGGCGGTGGAGAAGCTGGCCGAGGTTCTCGGCCGTCGCCGCACACCGGCCGCCGACGGTTCCGGCACGGGTACGGGGTCCGGTGCCGGTGCCCCGTTGCCCGCCGGACCGGCCGAACCGCTCGCCTGTCATGTCAAGCTGACCGAGACCAGTTTCTTCCACGTGCCCGCGCTCGGCGACGAGCCCGTCCGTACCGTGCCCGCCAGCGGTTTCATCCTGCGGCTCACCGTCACCGCGCTAGCGGGCAGGACGGTCGTACTGAGCGCCCTGCGCCCGGTGGTGCTCGAACGGCACCGTCCGCGCGGGTACCTCACGCCGCACGCCGGAGTCGTCTCGCCCCGCCGCTACACCGTCCTCCTCGACCCCGACCCTCCCCTCCTCAAGCCCCGAGGCGACGACCGGCGCCCCTTCTCGTACAAGGTGGGCCCGGACGATCCCGAGGTCTTCGAGCTGCTCGTCGTCGCCGAACGCTCCTACGTGGTCTGGACGTTGGAGCTCGACTGGATCTGTGAGGACCGACAGGGGACGACGCGGATCGACCTTGCGGGACATCCGTTCCGCACGATGGCCAGGCCGCCCCGCGGCACGGAATGGAGCGTGAGCTGATGCCACCCACCCGCGGTCCGTCCGGTGCCACCGCACCCGACGACGGCGTCCAGTTCGCCACCCGCGTGCTCGGTCTGACACACATCAGTGTGCGTCTGCTGCCCAGCTCCGAGGTCGGCCCCGAGCCACTGGACATCCCCTGCTCCGGACACAACGTGTATGTCGATCTGATGGCCGACGGCACGGTTCCCGTGATCCTGCGTGCGCTGCGCGCCGAGGTCGTCTCCCGCGAGGAGTTCCAGCCCGACGGAGTGGTGATCGCTCCCCTGCCCGGCCCCTCTGTGTCCTTCGCCGAGGACCTGGCCGACGCCCGGCGCCGCGGCCTGGAGAACTACCAGCCGATGCTCGTGCCGGACCACGAGATCCTCCTGGACGAGACACCGCCCGTCGTCCGGACCGCGGTCGGCGACACGGGACACCCGCTCCATCCGAGCTCCGCGCTGCCGCTGACCGTGCCCGTGGGCGAGACCCGGCGGGTGGTCGTCGCCCCGCACACCGAGGACCGGCGCCTGCTCACCTGGCGTCTCACGGCCGAGGTGACCTACGCCGGCAACCGCGCCGAGCCCGCTTGGACTCTGAAGACCACCGCCGAGACCACTATGCGGGTGTTCACCCCGGGCGGCTCCGAGGGGCGCTTCAGCCCCGCCCACGACGTCTCCGACCACTGGGCCCCGGTGGACCGGCGACGCCGCTGAATCCGCAGCTGTGCCCGCCCCTCGCGGCCCAGTCGCCCCGAGGGACCCGCCTCACCCCGGCGCCGACCGCACAGTCCTGTTCCTTGCCCATGAGTACCGGCCGGACTGGGTCTATCGTCGGAATGAGGGGGTCAGGACGAGGAGGACGGCCGGTGATGCCACAGGACGAGGCCGTGGTCGGCTGTACGGGGACGGTGCTCATCGGGACGCGCGGATCCGCGGGGCCCGGCGAGATCCTGGTCCGGGTCAGAGGCGGCTCGGAGACCTTTCTCGCCTGGTCGGAGAATCCCTTGTCCGCGGGTGTGACGGTGCTCGTGATCGAGTCGCGTGGATGCCGTGAGGTCGGTGTCGTCGAGTGGGTGGATCCTTTGGACGCGCTCGGTGAGGGCATCGCCGGCGCCGGCTGAGGAGTACAGGCATGTTCGGATACCGCGTCCCCGCCCCCGACGAGGCGATGTTGATCTCGGGAGGCAGGCGGGGCCTGGGCGGGGCGCCGTTTCGGGTGGTGACGGGGCACGGCAAGTTCGTCCTCCCGGTCTTCCGGAAGGTCCGGTTCCTCACCCTGTCGATGTGTGAGTCCGAGGTCACCGAGACCTGTGTGACCAGACAGGGCATCGCGTTGCACGTCCGCGCGGTCATCGCCTTCAAGGTCGGCAACGATCACGAAAGCATCATCAACGCAGGTCAGCGCTTCCTCTCCGACCAGGAGCAGATGTCGGTACTCACCGGCCGGATCTTCGCCGGCCACCTGCGGGCCATCATCGGCTCGATGACGGTCGAGGAGATCGTCACCGAGCGGCAGAAACTCGCCGCCGAGGTCCTGGACACCTCCAAGACCGAGATGGCGAAGATCGGCCTGACCGTCGACTCCCTCCAGATCCAATCGATCGATGACGGCGACACCGGCTACATCGACGCGATGTCCGCACCGCACAAGGCGGCCATCCAGCGGCAGGCCCAGATCGCCCAGGCGCAGGCCACTCAGGCCGCGACCCAGGCGGAGCAGGCCGCGGCCCGCGCACAGGCCGAGTACGCCAGGCAGACCGCCGTCGTCAAGGCCGAGTACTCGGCCGAGGTGGACCGCGCCCAGGCGAGGGCCGCACAGGCCGGACCGCTGGCGCAGGCAGACGCCCAGCAGGAGGTGCTCGCCGCCCAGACCGAGCTGGCCCAGCGGCAGGCCCTGCTGCGTCAGCAGCAGTTGGTGGCCGAGATCGTGAAGCCCGCCGAGGCCGACGCCGAGCGGGTCAGGATCCTCGCCGCCGCCGAGGCGCAGCGGATGAAGATCCAGGCCGAGGCGGCGGCCTCCTACGACCGGGTCGCGCTCGACCGGATGCTGATCGACCAGCTGCCTCAGATCGTCAAGGAGGCCGCCGGCGGCCTCGCGGGCGCCAACGTCAACGTCCTCAACGGCGCGGACGGCCTCGGCGAGATCGCCGCCGGCCTCGTGTCCCAGGGCCTGACGATCCTCGACTCGGTCCGACAGGACCTGAGCAACCAGAACGCCGACGGCCGTCGCCCCGAGGAGGGCGAGGACGATGTCCTGCCCCGACTGGCCGCCGGCAAGGAGCAGCCGTCGACGGACGGACGCGAGGACATCGACTGAGGACGGCAGCGGACGCGCTCACGCGCAACGACGCATCGCCGGCTGGAGAGGCCCCGGCGTGAGCGATCCACTGAGGACGCACACCGCTGCCGGGTGGGTACCCCTGCCGCACGCCCCGTTGTCCGCGGTCCGATCACCCGCCGCAACGGACCGTGGCAAGACATCTCAGGGAGCTGAGGAGTCGAGTTGATCCCTCGGCAGCCGGCATGGGCGGTCCGGAGCCGCCCTGGCGTCTTGCTCTCCGGCGCGATCATCGAAGATGGCTTCATGACGGAGGAAGCGAGCGAGGTCGTTCTGAGCAAGCGGGACCTTCGTGAGGTCACCGCGTTCGCCGCGGCATGCGCGGAAGTGGTGCTGGAGATATTCGAGGCCGATCAGCCGGACGACTCGCGGCCTCGGGACGCTGTCGGTGCCGCGTGGGGGTTCGCCCGGGGTGGTGAACGCGGGAAGTCGCTGCGGGACACAGCCTCGGCGGCCCTCAAGGCCGCCAGGAGCGCGGACACCGCGGCCGCGCGCGAGGCAGCGTGGGCGGCGATGTCTGCGGCAGGGGCCGCCTACCTGCATCCGCTGGCCAAGGCCACCCAGGTCAAGCACATTCTCGGAGCCGCCGCTTACGCGGCCAGAGCGGCCGAGTTGCTCGCCGGTGACGATCGCGGTGTTGGTGTGGAACACCTTGAGCGGACAGTACAGCGTGCAACAGCGGTCGTCATCGACGTGCTCAAACGCTTCCCGGCGGCGCCGGGTGGCGGCGGACGGGTCGGGGAGTTGATACGCATGCTGGACGCCGACCTACGTTCACGCACTCTCACCGAGTGACTTCACCGGGTCACGGATGAGAATCCAGGACTGGTATTGCCAGGCGCTCGGCGGTTGCCAGGGATATGGGGCCGGTTGCCGGGAAGCGGCCAGGGCGGACAGGCCGACCAGTACGAGTGGATCACCACACCGGAGGCTCGCTCATCCCGTTGCGTGGCGGAAGGAGTCCAGGACGGCGAGTTCGTCCTCGGACAGGCGCAGGGAGCCGACGGCCACGTTCTGGACGAGGTGGCCGAGGTCACCGGTGCCGGGAATCGCCAGAACGTGAGGGCCCTGGTGGAGTGTCCACGCCAGCCGGATCTGGGCGGCGCTCACACCGCGGGCGCGGGCGACGGCGCGCACCTCGGGGCTGTGGTCGGCGATCGCGCCGGCGGTACGTCCACTGCCGGCGATCGAGTAGAACGGCACGAACGCAATGCGTTGTTCACCGCAGACGCGCACGAACTCCCTCTGCTCGGACGGTGCGCCGATGCCGTACATGTTCTGGACGCAGACCACGGGCGCGATGCGCAGGGCCTCGGCAAGGTGGTGGGGGCGGACGTTGGACAGGCCCAGGTGACGGATGAGTCCGGCCTCGCGAAGTTCGGCGAGTGCGCCGAAACGTTCGGCGATGGAATCGGTGCCGACGATGCGCAGGTTCACCACGTCGAGATGGTCGCGGCCGAGCTGGCGCAGGGTCTCCTCGACCTGACCGCGCAGTTGCCCGGCAGTGGCGTGCGGCAGCCACTGGCCCGCAGGGTCGCGCCCCGGTCCGACCTTGGTGGTGATGACGAGATCGTCCCGGTAAGGGGCCAAGGCGCGGTTGATCAGCTCGTTGGCCGAGCGCAGCCGCGAGAAGTAGAACGCGGCCGTATCGATGTGGTTCACACCGAGTTCGACCGCCCGGCGGAGCACACTGATCGCCTGGTCACGGTCGCGTGGGACGGCATTGGCGGCGAATGCCTCGCCGTGCTGCGGCAGGCGCATCGCGCCGAAACCGATCCGGTTGACGGTGCGGTCGCCGAGCTTCCAGGTGCCTGACGCAGCCGCGGTGATCTTCTGTGAGGTCATGGCCCGATGATCTCCGCGCGGTAGGCTGGCCCGCCATTGATTCACCCATGCCTGAATCCGTTGAGGAGTGGCCGTCCTGGCAGAGCTGGCGTTCTCGACGAGCGATCTGGCGCAGGTGCGGTTCGCCGTCTCACCGATGTGGGAGGTCGCGCCCAGCTTCCGCCTGCTGAGGTCCGGCACCGCGCATCCGGTCCACCGGCCCTGGGCCGACCAGGTACGCCCGCGCATGGTGGCAGCCGGGCTGGACCGGGGATGGCTCTGCGAGCTGATCCCACCGACCGGCGGGTACGTCCCCGACTTCCTCAACCCGGCCCCTTCCGGACCGGCCCCCACCCTGGCGGCCGAGCGGGACGCGATCCGGGCCTCGCCCACCGACCGGGTACGCCAGGACCTCGACCACCTGGCCCGCCACCAGGGCGACCTCGGTCCCCGGCTACGAGCCTTGCGCAGCGACCCGCAGACACTTCTGGCCAAGGTCGCGGAAGAACTCGAAGCGTACTGGGAGCTGGCACTTGCCCCCTACTGGGCGCGGATCCGGGCGGTCCTGGACGCGGATATCGTCCACCGGGCCCGCCTGGCCGCCGAGCACGGTACCGGTCACCTTCTCAATGACCTGCACACATCGCTGAGCTGGGACGGCAACGCGCTGCGGATGGCCGGCCGAAAGCAGCCGCTGACCCGCCCGACAGCGGGAGCGGGACTGCTGCTGATCCCCTCGGCCTTCACCGGGCCGGGACTGCGCACCCGAACGACACTGCCGGACCCGCCTCAACTCGCCTATCCGGCGCGCGGTACCGGCACCCTGTGGGAGCCACGCTCCGTGACCCGGGCCGACGCCCTCCGCGCCGTACTGGGCCGCTCGCGAACCCTGCTGCTGACCGAGCTGGAGATCCCGGACTCCACCACGCAGCTGGCCCACCGCACCGGGCTCTCCCCGGCAGCCGTATCCCAATGCCTCACCGCGCTTCGCGACGCGGGCCTGGTCAGTGCCCACCGGGTCGGCCGCTCCGTCCTCTACGCCCGCACCGCCGCAGCCGAAGTCCTCCTCCAAGCCCCTTCCGCCTGACTCCGCGTCACCCTCCGGCTCCGGAAGTCGCGCACGCGCTCACGGCGAGCGAGGGCACGGTAGCGTTCGTCCAGGACGCCCGGCGCCGGGAGGAACTGTGCCGGCCGCTGGGACCGGCCCCCGAGGTCGGCCCTTGCTGCCCGGCCCTGACGGACGACCTGCCCAGGCCGGCCGCATCGCGGTAGGCCGCTCGCAGAGATCGCCGGGCGGTGAGGACGCTGACGCCACTCACTTCCCGAGCAGCTTCGCCGCCGAGGCACGCCGGGCGAACACCTTGTCCTGGGTGTCCCACATCTCCCGAAGAGCGGACTGCCGTTCCCTCTTCGAGAGCCGGTTTAGATACAGCCGCCCATTCAGGTGATCGGTCTCGTGCTGCAGGCACCGAGCGAAATACCCCCTGCCCTCGATCACCAGAGGATGGCCGTCCTTGTCGCGGCCCCGGACGACAGCACGATCGAGGCGGGGCACCGGGCGGCAGGGGCCGGGGACCGACCGGCGGCCTCCGGGCTCCTCCACCAGGCGACGGTCGCTGGCGGGCACTTCATCGAGAACCGGATTGGCGATGTGCCCAACGTGTCGGTGACTCAACATGCCTCGCTGAGCAGGCTCGTGACGACGGCTCCGACGGTGATCCCATGGACCCAGATAGCGGGGACCGTCGCGCTGTGCGCCCTCGTCGCCCTGGCCACCGCGTCGGCCGCGACCTGGAGTGCGAGCCGTCGGCCTGCGATCGAGACCGTAGACATCCGTGAATAGCACGCCCTCGGGAGACGGCCCCTCCACCCGTTGGGCGGCCGTGTGGAGGCGGCGGCGTACCGGGTGTGGGGCCGGGCGCGCGCCCGAGCATGTGCGGCCGGTCGAAGAAGCTCCGGTGCGTGAAGCTGCTGCTGGACGGGCTGGAGCACCGGTGCGGCCGGTGGCCGGGCCCGATCCGCCGCATCGCGCCGAAGTGTTCCGGCTCGATGAGAAGGCCACGACGCGCCACGCGGACTGCGCGCGGGCACCGCTGGAACAGGTCACCGCGCAAACCCGCGAGAGGCGGCAGTGACCTTCTGCCATCCTGCTTGCCATGTCCGCACGAAATCGAAGGCTGCCCCGGCACCGCGCCTGGCCCCTGACCACCACCGACATCAACGAGTGTCTCGGCCCTCGCACGAGCCGTGTCACGGACCTGCGGTTTCTCACGGGTCACGACAGCGGGAGCATCGTCCTGGGAGCGGAATGGACCGCTCCGATCCCCCGCAACTACGGTCGCGGCACGCACCCGGACATGGTCGGCTTCCGGATAGACGTCCACCCGGTCGATGCCACGGAACGTGCCGCCACCCGCGCCGCCCTCCGGGCGCATGCCCTCCCGCAGCTGCACGCATGGATCACCCAGGCGATGGCTGCCGACGAGACCTGGCGATTGACCGCCCACCGGCGCTACTGGCGGCTCACCGACGGCCACCTCACGCACCGCGACGAAGCGTGAACCGGGGCGGAGAGCAGGGGGCTCAGGCGGCGGCGAGCCGGGGGAAGAGGGCTTCGATCTCGGGGCCGAGGGTCGCCCACTGCTCGTAGGAAGGTGTGGTGATGCCGAGATAGGCGAGTGACCGGATCACGGCAATTGCCGATCGTCGAGCACGCGGAAGCGACACACGTGCGAGGTGCTCGCCGTACTGACGCGGTGGTGCGCTTCATGACCAGGTGAGCCGCGCGCACGCCGGATCGGCACCCACCGGCGCGACGGCGAGGCCGGGCAGGGCCGGGTTCAGTGCTGATGCCGACGCCGACGCGACGACCGGGCAGGTGTGGGCGCCTTCTCAGTCCGTTCCGGGCTGGACGAGTTTGAAGGCAAGCCGGGCGGCGGCGCGTTGGGCCGACTGGCGCAGGCGGACGGGGACGGGGGGCCGTCGCACGGCGGCGGTCCCCGAGGTCGCGAGACGCGGGAAGAGCGCTTCGGCGTTGGTGTGATTGACGGCCGTCAACTGCGCTGCCGGCAGGGACGTGTCGAGGCCGTTGGCGAAGTACTGGCCGGCCGGGGTGGGGGCGAAGGGCCAGTCGCTGCCGAACAGGACGTGTCCGGGCCGGGCGAAGGCGAGGAGGGTGGGCAGCGCGGCGGGGCTGGAGGACAGAGCGGTGTCGAAGTAGAAGCTGCGGAAGTCGTCGAGGACGTCCAGCGGGCTGCGGCCGGTGTCGGAGGCGATGGTGACGGCCATCCGGTGGGAGGCGTACGGCACGAATCCGCCGGCGTGGCTGAGGATGAACCGGATGCCGGGGAACCGCCGGACCACACCGCCGCGGACGAGGAGGTACGCGGCGCGGGTCGTGTCCAGGAGGAAGTCGGCGGCGAAGGGCGGAATGCCGTCGACCGCGGGCGCCGGGAGTTCGGCGGGGTGGACGAACACCACCGCGCCGCGTGCGTCCAGCGTCTGCCACAGCTCGTCCTGGTCCGGGGCGCCCAAGTAGGTCCCGCGGTTGTTGGCGAGCAGGGTGACGCCGTCCGCGCCCACCTCGTCCAGGGCGCGGGCCGCCTCGCGGGCCGCGGCGGCGGTGTCCGGGAGGGGGACGGTGGCGAAGTAGCCAAAGGACGAGGGGTGCTGTGCCACCAGCTCGGCGGAGTGGTCGTTGAGGCGCCGGGCCAGGGCGGCCGCCGCGTCGGGGTCGGGGAGGAATCCGACGCCGGGGGTGGAGACGGAGAGGATGGCGCTGCGGGTGCCCAGCAGCTCCATCAGCTCCAGAGCCGATGCGGCGCTCCAGTCGGGCAGCCGGCGTCCGCCGGCCTCACCGATGCCCGCCGCGGTGAGCTCGTCGCGGTAGAAGTCGGGCACGAGGTGCTGGTGGACGTCGATGCGCTGAACCGAAGAGGTCATGAGGAGGCGGCCTTTCGCGAGAGGTGCGTGGCACGGCGGGGAGGAGGACGGGCCGGTCGGTCGCGGCGCCGGGAAGGGGCGGCGCGGAGAGTGCGGGTGCCGCCGGCGCGGGCGCGCGCCGGGGCACGTTCGCGCAGGCGGTGGAGGCAGCGGCTGGGCCCACGTCCCGTGGCGGAACCGCCCAGCCGGCCTGAGTGATCCCTGAGGGCCGGGCGGTGAGGGGGCTGACGGTATTACACGAGCCCGCGTTCGTGACAAGGCGTCGGCGGCGGTCGAGAACGGTGTCGACGGCTCCGTCCTACGACGGGGGCGCCTCCGTTCGCCCCTCGCACATACGGATCGCCAGGTCGTGCACCGAGCGGGCGTGCAGCTCGAACATCGCCACCAGGTCCATCGGGTCCCCGCCGATCTCCCGCTGCACGAACAGCCCGTCCGCCCCGGCGACGGCGTAGGTGGTGAGCATGCGGACCGCCGCGTCGTCCAGGCCGGGAAAGAGCTCGGCGACGGTCTCGGCGATCTTGCGGGAAGCGATGGCGCGCACCTCCAGGAAGACGGTCCGGCCGCGCGGCTCGACGGGCCGCCGCTCCAGGGCGAGCATCAGGCCGAGCCGCAGGAAGTCGGGCTGATCCACCAGCGACCTCGCCACCCGGGCCGCCATGGCCATGACCTGGTCCAGGGCGCTCCCTGTTTCCTCGCCCGGCAGGAGCACCGCGGTCAGCCAGGTGTCGAAGCTGCGCTCGATGACCGCCGCGATCAGGTCGTCCTTGTCCTTGAAGTGCCAGTAGATCGAGCTGGCGGGCAGCCCGCACTTGGCGCTGACCGCCGCGATCGACGTCCCCTCGTATCCGCGCTCACCGGCGATGTCGGCGGCGGCGTCGAGGATGCGCTGCCGCGACTCCACCCCGTTGGCCCGCTTCCTGCGCACTGTCTGCGGCCTGGTCATGTGACGTCCCTCCTGTCGCACCGGGCCTTGACCGTATACCCGTGCCGAGCCTAGCGTAGCGTTCATTCCAATTGGAGTGAACGCTACATCAAGGATGATGCGAGGTGGTCTGATGTCAGCGGACGGCATCCGGATCAGGTCCGGGGACGACGCGCCGTACGACGTCGCGGTGATCGGATACGGCCCCACGGGAGTGACCGCGGCGAACCTGCTGGGCGCCATGGGCCTGCGGGTTCTCGTCCTGGAACGGGAACCGGAGGTGTTCTCCCGGGCCCGGGCCATCTCCACCGACGAGGAGGTCGTCCGGATCTGGCAGCGCGTCGGGCTGGCCGAACGCCTCAAGCGGGACATGCTGACCGAACGGCCCGTCGACTTCGTGGACGCCGGCGGCCGGCCCTTCATCAGCGCCCGTCCCACCCCGCGCGGCCACGGCCACCCGCCGCAGATGTTCATCTACCAGCCGGCGCTGGAGCAGGTCCTGCGCGACGGGGTGGACCGCTACCCCAACGTCGAGGTGCTCCTGCGGCACGAGTGCCTGCGGCTGCGGCAGGACGCCGACGGGGTCGAGCTGACGGTGGTCGGCACGGCCGACGACTCGGTGCGCCGGATCCGCGCCGCCTACGTGATCGCCGCCGACGGCGGCTCCAGCCTCACCCGCGCCCAGCTGAACATCGGCTACGAGGGGCGGACGTACGAGGACCGCTGGGTGGTCATCGACACCAAGATGCTCAAGCCGTGGCCCGGCCACGACAAACTGCGCTTCCACTGCGACCCGGCGCGCCCGGCCGTGGACTGCCCCACCCCGCTCGGCCACCACCGCTGGGAGTTCCCGATCCTCCCCGGAGACGACGAGCGGCAACTGACCACCGAGGAAGCGGTGTACGCCCTGGTCTCCCGCTACGGGATCGGACGGGACGCCGTCGAAGTGCTCAGGGCCACGGTCTACAGCCACCACGTCCGCTTCGCCGCCCGCTTCCGCTCCGGCCGGGTGTTCCTCGCGGGCGACGCCGCCCACGCGATGCCGCCGTGGATCGGGCAGGGCATGGCGGCCGGCGTCCGCGACGTGGCCAACCTGTGCTGGAAACTCGACGCGGTCCTGCGCGGCGAACTGCCGGAATCCGTCCTCGACAGCTACGAGACCGAACGGAAACCGCATGTCAGGGAAGTGACCCGGCGGGCCGTGTTCGTCGGCCGCCTCATCACCGAGCGCCGCCCGGGAGTCGCCGCGACCCGCGACCGGGTGCTGCGCGCCCTGGACCGGATACCCGGCTTCAGCGACTGGACGCAGGACTCCCACTGGATACCGGTGGCCCGCTACGCCCAGGGCCTCCAGGCGCATCCCCGCACCAAGACGTCCGGACGCCAGGTCCCCCAGCCCTGGGTGACCGGCCCCGACGGCGACCGGATACGCCTCGACGACGCGCTGGGCGGCCGCTGGCTGCTCCTGCACGCCCGCACCGCCACCGCCCGGCCGGCCTGGGACCGCCTGGGCGTGCCCGCCCTGACCGTCACGCCCCGCGGCTCCCGGCCCGCCGAGGGCACGCTCGTCGACAGCGACGGGATCCTGCTGCCCTGGATGGAGTCGCGCGGCGCCGCGACGCTCGCGCTGCGCCCCGACGCCTACGTCTACGCCTCCGCCGCTGGGAGCGGTCGGCTCCCTGGCCCGCCGGACGGATTCGCACCGGCCGCCCGCACGACCGCGGCCGGAACGGTCACCGTCCCGGCTCCGACGACCACCGCCCACTGAGGACCGAAGCCATGACCTCGACCACCGGCCTGCCCGTGCTGCGGGAGACCACCTACGACATCGGCGCCCGGAAGATCTTCGCGGCGGAGGCCGGTGACGGCGCGCCCGTGCTGCTGCTGCACGGCGGCGGCCCAGGAGCCTCCGGCGTCGCCAACTACGCCCGCAACATCGCGGAACTGGCCAAGGAGTACCGCGTCATCGTCCCCGACCTGCCCGGCTACGGCCGCAGCACCAAGGGGATCGATCCCGTCGACCCGTTCGGCGACCTCGCCGGCGGCGTCCGCGGTCTTCTCGACGCGCTCGACCTGGACAAAGCCCATCTGGTGGGCAACTCCTACGGCGGCGCCTGCGCGCTGCGCCTCGCCCTGGACACGCCCGAGCGGGTCGACCGCATGGTGCTGATGGGACCGGGCGGGATCGGCACCACCCGCGCCCTGCCCACCCCCGGCCTCAACAGCCTCCTGAACTACTACACGGGCGACGGGCCCTCGCGTGCGAAGCTGGAGAAGTTCATCCGCGACTATCTGGTCTTCAACGCCGCCGACGTACCGGACGCCGCCATCGACGAACGCTACGAGGCGAGCATCGACCCCGAGGTCGTCGCCTCGCCGCCGCTGCGCCGCCCGTCGGGCCCGGGAGCGCTGCGCACCCTCTGGCGGATGGACTTCACCCGCGACCCGCGACTGAACCGGCTGCCCGTCCCCACCCTCGTCCTGTGGGGCGCGGACGACAAGGTCAACCGGCCCTCCGGGGGCCTCATGCTGGCCGACCGGATGCCCGACTGCGACCTCTACCTGGTCGCCAACACCGGCCACTGGGTGCAGTTCGAACGCGCCGGCCTCTTCAACCGCCTCTGCGCCGACTTCCTGGCGGGCCGCCGATGACCGCCACCGCCGACGCCTCCGTGTTCGGGGCCGTCCACCTCGGCTACCTCGTCATCGAGACCGACCGCTTCGCCGACTGGCGCCGCTTCGGCACCGACGCGATCGGCATGCATCACGACGCGCTCTCCCGCGACCTCATGCGCTTCCGGCTCGACGACCAGGAGTGCCGCTTCCTGCTCCGCCGCGGTCCGGCCGAGGACGTCGTCGCCACCGGATGGCACATCGACGACCACACCTCCTTCGAGCGGATCGAGACACGTATCCGCGCCCACGGCGTGCCCGTCGTCCAGGGCTCCGCGGAAGAGGCGGCCCTGCGAGGAGTGGAACGCCTGCTGCGCTTCCCCGGCCCCAAGGGCATCACCCAGGAGATCTACACCACCCCCCGGCTGTCCACCGAGCCGCTGCGGATGCTCGCCTCCGGATTCGTCACCGGCGACTCCGGGATGGGACACGTGGCGATCACCTCCACCAAACCCGCCCAGCTGCGCGGCTACTTCGACACCGTCTTCGACGCCCGGCTCACCGACTGCATCGACGAGACCATCAGCGGCGTCAAGCTCAAGATCCGATTCCTGCGCGTCAACGAACGCCACCACTCCATCGCCGTCGCGGCGACCCAGGGCCTGCCGATCGACCCGATCCGCACCCGCGTCCAGCACCTCAACATCCAGGCCGCCACCCTCGACGACGTCGCCCAGAGCTACCGGCGCGTCCACGAGCTCGGCTTCGACATGGCGCTCTCCGTCGGCCAGCACACCAACGACAAGGAGCTGTCCTACTACGCCCGCACCCCCTCCGGCTTCGAGTGGGAGGTCGGCTGGAACCCCCTCGTCATCGATGAGGACACCTGGGAGCCCACCACCCACCAGGGCATCAGCGTCTGGGGACATCTCCCGGTCGGCCGGACCATCCTGGACAAGCTCGCCCAGTTCCGGGCCGGCGCCCGATCGCTGACCCGCACCGAAGACACCGTGCCCGCACTCAGCGGCACGGGCATCCCCGACGCGTGACCGCCGCACGGGAACAGCGCGAGGGCGTCGGACCGTTCGACCGCGAACGATGCGGTCCCGCCTCCGGTGACGTCACCGCCTGGCCCGGTCGCCGACCGCGGACGCCAGCGGTCTGTGGGGTGTCCGGCCCTGGGCCTCGGGCCCCGGCCACCCCGGCCGTAGCCTCAGGCTCCGGCCGCCCCCCGGATCTGCCGGCCCGCGCGCAGCGTTCGGGACAGGCCGAGAGCCGCGGTCCGCACGGCGGGCGCGAGCTGCGCCGGGTGGAAGCGGGCACGGGGCACCGCGACCGAGAGGGCCGCGACGGCCACCGCTCCGTCGAAGACCGGCGCGGCGATGCAGCTGACACCTACCGCGGCTTCCTCCTCCTCGTAGGCCAGGCCCGCCAGCCGGGCCTGCTCGACAGCGGTGCGCAGCCGCTCCGGGTCGGTGACCGAGTGGGGCGTGAGCCGGGGCAGCGGCGCCGCCAGCACCTCCTCGATGAGCGCCGTCCCGGAGAACGCCAGCAGGGCCTTGCCCACACCCGTGCAGGACAGCGGCAGACGTCCGCCGATCCGCGAGGGCAGCCGCAGCGCCTCGTGGCCGTGGATGCGTTCCACGTACACCACCTCGTGCTTCTCGCGCACCCCCAGGTGGACCGTCTCGTGCGTCGCCTCGAACAGGTCCTGCATGAACGGCAGCGCCGCCTCGCGCAGATCACGGCGGTGCGGTACCAGCGCTCCCCACGTGAACAGCTTGTCGCCCAGCCGGTATGCCTCGGCCTCCCGTTCGAGCAGTCCGAGCCGTACCAGGTCCGCGCACAGCCGGAACACCGTGGTCTTGCTGAGCCCCGTCCGCTCGACGAGTTCCGTCAGACGGAACCTGCCGCCGTCGGGACGGAAGCAGTCGAGCACAGCGACCGCCTTGTCCAGCATGTTCCCCTGCCCGCTGTTCCGTGTCATGGAACAGATGTTGCCGCATCCTCCCGGGCGCGCCTAAACCTGTCCTACGCCGACGGCCGGCACCGCCGGCAGACCCCCTCCCCCGTTCCCCCGAGGTGTCCTCCATGTCCCACACCCGACGCACCGGCCCTGGCCCCGAAGGGGCACGGCCATGAGCGCCCCCGGTTCCGCAGCGGTGGCCGAGGCCGCCTCCGTCCTGGAAGAGGCCGCCCGCACCCGCGTCCCGTGTCCGCCCGTGCGGAGCCTGCTCCCCGAGGGGGACGTCGCCGCGGCCTACGCGGTGCAGCGCCGCCACGTCGAGCGGTCCCTGGCGGACGGCCGACGCGCGGTGGGCCGCAAGATCGGTCTGACCTCACCGGCCGTGCAGCGCCAACTCGGCGTCGGCCAGCCCGACTTCGGGGTGCTCTTCGCCGACATGGCGGTTCCCGAGGGCCGGCCGATCGCCCCGGGCCGCCTGCTCCAGCCGAAGGTCGAGGCGGAGGTCGCCCTGGTCCTGGCGGAGGACCTGCCGTACCGGGAGCCGACCGTCGCCGACCTGCTGCGGGCCACCGCGTTCGCGCTGCCCGCTCTGGAGATCGTCGACAGCCGGATCGCCGACTGGGACATCACCATCGTCGACACCGTCGCCGACAACGCCTCCTGCGGAGTGTTCGTCCTCGGAGGCACACCCGTTCCGCTGGACCGGGTCGACCTGCGAGCCGTCCGCATGACCCTCGCGAAGAACGGCGGCACGGTCTCCACCGGCAGCGGCGCCGACTGCCTCGGCGGCCCGCTGACCGCGGCGCTCTGGCTCGCCGCCACCCTCGCCGGTCTCGGCGACCCGCTCCGGGCCGGCGACGTGATCCTCACCGGCGCGCTGGGCCCGATGGCGGTCGCCGCCGCGTGCGACGAGTTCACCGCCCGTATCGAGGGCCTCGGCACGGTGACAGCGGCCTTCGCCGCCACCGAAACGGACACGGACACGAACACGGACACGGAAGGAACCCCGGCATGACCACCAAGGTCGCCGTCATCGGCTCCGGCAACATCGGCACCGACCTGATGATCAAGGTTCTTCGGCTCTCCGACGACTTGGAGATCGCCGCCCTGGTCGGCATCGACCCGGAGTCCGACGGTCTGGCCCGCGCTCGTCGGCTGAAGGTCGCCACCACCCACGAGGGCATCGACGGCCTGGTCGCGATGGACGAGTTCGCCGACGTCGAGATCGTCTTCGACGCCACCTCCGCCGGAGCGCAC
Organism: Streptomyces similanensis; assembly: GCF_039543625.1. Taxonomy (NCBI): domain Bacteria; kingdom Bacillati; phylum Actinomycetota; class Actinomycetes; order Kitasatosporales; family Streptomycetaceae; genus Streptomyces; species Streptomyces similanensis. The sequence continues at coordinate 68,340 of NZ_BAABKC010000007.1, forward strand.
CGCCGCCACGACGAGGTGCTGCGCGCCCTGGGGCGCAGGGTCGTGGACCTCACCCCGGCCGCCCTGGGTCCGTACGTGGTGCCGCCGGTCAACGGCGACGCCCACCTCGACGCGCCCAACGTCAACATGGTCACCTGCGGCGGCCAGGCCACCATCCCCGTGGTCGCGGCCGTCTCCGCGGTCACCCCGGTGCACTACGGCGAGATCGTCGCGTCGATCTCCTCCCGCTCGGCAGGCCCCGGAACGCGCGCCAACATCGACGAGTTCACCGAGACGACCTCGGCCGCGATCGAGAAGGTCGGCGGCGCCGGGCGCGGCAAGGCCATCATCGTCCTCAACCCCGCCGAGCCTCCGCTGATCATGCGGGACACCGTCCACTGCCTGGTCGGCGACTGCGACGACGAGGCCGTCACGGCCTGCGTCGAGGAGATGGCCCAGCGGGTGCGCACGTACGTCCCCGGCTACCGGCTGAAGCAGAAGGTGCAGTTCGAGCGGGTGGCCGCCGCCGACCCGCTGCGCTCGCTGCTCCCGCCCGGCGGCCATGGGGCCGAGGCGACGAAGGTGTCCGTCTTCCTCGAAGTCGAGGGCGCCGCGCACTACCTGCCGGCCTACGCCGGAAACCTGGACATCATGACCTCCGCCGCGCTCCGCACCGCCGAGCGCATGGCCGCCCACGCGAAGACGGTGACCGCATGAGCAACGTATCCCCTCTCTACGTCCAGGACGTCACCCTGAGGGACGGCATGCACGCCGTCCGCCATCGCTACACCGTCGATCAGGCGCGGATCATCGCCGCCTGCCTCGACGCCGCCGGGGTGGCCGCGATCGAGGTCGCCCACGGCGACGGCCTCGCCGGCTCCTCCCTCACCTACGGCATCGGCGCCCACACCGACTGGGAGTGGATCGAGGCCGTCGTCGGCGCCGTCACCCGCGCGATCCCCACCACTCTGCTTCTTCCCGGCATCGGCACCCTGCGAGACCTGCGCCGGGCCCACGCCCTCGGCATCCGATCGGTGCGCGTGGCCACCCACTGCACCGAGGCCGACATCTCCGCCCAGCACATAGCCGCCGCCCGCGAACTGGACATGGACGTCGCCGGTTTCCTGATGATGTCCCACCTGGCCGAACCCGCCGAACTCGCCCGCCAGGCCCAGCTGATGGAGTCCTACGGCGCCCACGCCGTGTACGTCACCGACTCCGGCGGCCGGCTCACCATGGACGGCGTCCGCGACAGAGTCCGCGCCTACCGCGACACCCTCGCCCCCGCCACCGGTGTCGGCATCCACGCCCACCACAACCTCGGTCTGGCCGTCGCCAACTCCGTCGTCGCCGTGGAGAACGGCGTCACACGTGTCGACGCCTCACTCGCCGGCCAAGGAGCAGGCGCCGGCAACTGCCCCCTGGAGGCGTTCGTCGCGGTCGCCGACCTGATGGGCTGGGAGCACGGGTGCGACCTCTTCCCCCTCATGGACGCCGCCGACGACATCGTCCGACCGCTCCAGGACCGCGAGGTCCGCGTCGACCGCGAGACCCTCACCCTCGGCTACTCGGGCGTCTACTCCAGCTTCCTGCGCCATGCCGAGGCGGCCGCACACCGGTACGGAGTCGACACCCGCACGATCCTGGTCGAGGCCGGCCGACGCGGCATGGTCGGCGGCCAGGAGGACATGATCACCGACATCGCCCTCGACCTGGCGGCCGCGGCCACCGCCTGACGCCGTTGCCGGCCGCCCCCATGCGGCCACCGCAGGCGAGTCACGTGCCCTCGGGAGACCTCCCTCCATTCACTGCGGGTGCCGCGTCCGGGCTCGGCGTGGCGGGTGTGGATGTCCGGTGAGGTGAACACGTAGTCGATCCGTCGGGGGAGAGCGTCGTAGGTGAAGCCGTCGCCGTACCCGGCCGTCGGCCAGACGTCTCCGAGGCGGTGGGTCAGGGCGGCGATCTCCACGTCGGCCGGAGTCGCGTTGAGATCTTTCCCATGCCCCTGGGACGTGTCCCCCTTCGCGTGGGTCACGTGGCGATCGAATGTGGGTGACCGGGCCGCGTACACCCCCGGGACGCCGGAGCCGGCGATGTGGACGCGTCCGTCGCCGCGTCCGCGGGAGACCCGGGGGACTCCCCGCCGGGCGTCCGGGGCGTCACTCGGGCGAGTCATCCCCACCAAGGACTGCAGTAGGAGACCCCGGAGTTGAGCTTGATGGGTACGCCCGACCGGTGCAGGCAGATCCTCGCGGAGACCCGCTTGGAGTGGCTGTAGGTCTTGTTGAAGGAGACGTTGTTGTTCTTGGTCACTTTGGAATAGCCGCCGAGGGTGCCGTCGACCCTGAACATGACGACGACCTGACGGTTCTTGGGGGCGTAGTAGTGGCTGAGCTTGCCGTTCATCCTGCCCTGGTAGTAGCCGTGGCCGACGGCCGTGTAGGTGTGGGTGATGTCGGCGTAGCCGTTCGCACCGCCCCCGACCTGGGTCCACAGCCGCGCTCGGTGAGTGGTCTGGGCGGTTGCCGGTGCCTTGATGCCGGCCGGCGCGGTCATGGCCGTGTCGGAGGCGGCCTTGGCCGACGCGGGGGCCGCTGTGGCAGGCCCGCCGAAGGCGAGCCCGGCTCCAAGCGCCGCGGTCGAAATGGCGACGGTGGCAGTCGTGCGCAGCTTCATGCTGGCGATTCCTTCCGTTGGTGGATGCGGGATTCGCGGTCGGTCGCTCGAAGCGATGACGGCTCGTCTCGGTCGGTCGTCGTCGAGATTAGGGAACGCCACCCACCGGTGCGTACGGCACCGGTGGGACATCACGGGTAAACCTCGGCGGTACGCCCCGCATCGATCTGAGCGATCGTCAATGAGGAGGGGCGCTGGACGGCCGGGACAACCGGGCGTTCTGCATCGCGGTCGCCGGTGAGCGGAGCGGTCTTGTCCGACTGGACGGGACGGGCTCCGCTGATCGCGCGCCAGCGGTCCTGGGCGGACTCGACCAGCTTGAATACCGTCGCGAGGGCCGGCAGCCGGGCTGCCGGCCCCGCGGGTGACCTTGCCGGTGAGGTGCTCGTGGGCGTGGTCAGGTGCGTGGCTGGACCACCCACGGTGACCGCGCCCCGGTTCGTCAGGGCAGGTAGGACGGCCGGACGCTGAGCAGCTCGGACCGCAGTACGGGCGTGCCGTCGACAGGTGCCGGGTCCTGCGTAGTCGGCTCGATGCCGCCGGCAGCGATCTTGTCGAGCGTCTTCAGGCCGGCGGCGCCGACGGTGCCGAACACCGTGTAGTCGGGGCGCAGCGTGGAGTCGCCGTAGACGACGAAGAACTGCGAACCGTTCGTGTCCGGACCGGCGTTGGCCATGGCCAGCAACCCGCGGCCGTAAAGGCGGCGGACGCCGGTGGGATCGCTCGGCGCCGGCGGCAGGTCCACCGGCAGCTCGTCCTTGTACTTGTACCCCGGCCCGCCCTCGCCCGTGCCGGTGGGGTCGCCGCACTGCAGGACCTTCAGCGTCGGATACGCCGTCAGCCGATGGCACACCGTACGGTCGTAGAACCGGTGCCGCGCCAGGTGCACGAAGCTCTGGACCGTGCACGGCGCCTTCGCCCGGTCCAGACGCAGCGGGAGCGGGCCCTGGCTGGTCCGAACAGCCACACCGACCGTGCCGTGACTGGGAGTGTGCCGCGGGTCGGGCGGCAGGGAGACCCGCCGCGCCGCCGGCTCGTCCGGGGTCTGGGTGTACTGGCATGGACCGTGCGTGGTGCGCGGCGGGGCGTCGGAGGCGGAGGCGGTGGTGCTGCCACCGGACACGACCAACGCCGTCGCCGCCACTGCGGTCATGAGAACTCGGTTCATCCTGCACGCCCTCCAAAAGATCGCCAGATTTCGGAGCCGTCGCAGTCTAAGGCGCGGCCCGGCGGACGAGAACCCGCCCGCAAGCCACATCCGCCTCCCGGCCAACGTCGGGCGGCCGCAGGCCACTTCGTTCGGATGCGGCACAGTGTCGGCCGGCCGATCAGGGCGTCCGCCCGGGGCACGACGGATGCTCCCGGATGCCGGTCGGGCGGCCCGCTCCGGTCGAAGGGGGCGCCGGTCAGGTGCATGTCGTGTGCATGATATGCGCGCGCTGTGGCCCGGGGAACACGCGGGATCAGTGCCGACCCTGGGGCCCCGCAGGCGTCAACGGAGCAGCGCGCGGACGTACTTCGGCCCCCCGCTGGAGGCGGGAGGCGGGAGGCGGGAGCCGAAGTGTTCCGTGTCGTCCGTGGGGGCGATGCTCGGCAGCGCGAGCGGGCCCCGAGGGTGAGCCGCACCTCCGCCCACCAGGTGTCCCTCAGACGGCGCGCCGGTCTGTCTGCTCCGGGAGCAGGTCAACACCTTGTGCCGTCTGTCCACGCCGAGATCTCCGCGGCGCCCCGCCGGACGGCTTCGTCCTGGTCCCTCGCGAGCTTCCGGCAAGCCGCTGGGACGTCCGGCACACTGTCCGGTTCCACGAGCGCGTCGTGCACCCCGGTCTGCAGCCAGTCGGCCTGGTGACCGTCAGCCTCGGCCACCGCGAGAGCAAGGAGCCTGACAGCGGCCACCGTCCCCACCCGGGTCAGGGCCTCTGCCGTCTGCCGGGTCACCGCCGTGTCCTCGGTGTCCAGCAGTAGCCCCACCAGCGCCTCCGCAGCCTCAGGAGCTTCGGCGAAGGAAGCGAGGTCACGCCCGGCACAAGCCCGTTGCGCCCACGAAGGAGACGACGCCGCAGCCAAGGCCGCCGCCAACCCACTCATCATGTCTGCCACGACCAGACAGTCTCACGCCCACGAAGGAGATCGCCCACGCTGGCTGAAGCGGGGCGACGGTGCGGGCGGGAGCCGGACGCGAGCGGTGCGCGGCGGCGAGGGCGCTGTGTGCGCGGGCGCCGCGGAGCGTGAGCGCCCTCCGGTCTTGTGCGAGAGGGGTCGGGGCCCGACCCGTGTCGGACGGTTCCGGACGGGGGTCAGTCGCTGCCGGGGTGCTTGCCGGGGACGCCGAGGCCGGGCGAGAGCGGCGTGGGCGAGAGCGTGGTGTCCTCCTCACCGGGCTCCAGGAGGGTGTCGGCGGCGCCGACGATGCGCGGGTCGGGTGTGCCCACCGCCTCGTGGTCCTTGCTCGCGTAGTCGATGCGTGACAACAGGCTCCGCATGGTCTCCAGGCGGGCCCGCCGCTTGTCGTTGCTCTTGACGACGGTCCAGGGGGCGTGAGCGGTGTCCGTGGCGCGGAACATGCCGACCTTCGCCTCGGTGTAGGCGTCCCAGAGGTCCAGGGACGCGAGGTCGGTGGGCGAGAGCTTCCATTGGCGCACCGGGTCGACCTGCCGGATCGCGAAGCGTGTGCGCTGCTCGGAACGGGACACCGAGAACCAGAACTTCACCAGCACGGTGCCGCTGTCGACCAGCATCCGCTCGAAGGTCGGACACTGGTCGAGGAACAGCTCGTACTCCTCCTGGGAGCAGAAGCCCATCACGCGCTCCACGCCGGCCCGGTTGTACCAGGAGCGGTCGAAGAACACGATCTCCCCGGCCGTCGGCAGCTGCGCGACGTACCGCTGGAAGTACCACTGGCCCGCTTCGCGCTCGGTGGGCTTGTCCAGGGCGACCACGCGTGCGCCGCGCGGGTTGAGCCGCTCGGTGAGCCGTTGGATCGTGCCGCCCTTGCCCGCCGCGTCACGTCCCTCGCACACGACGACGACGCGCGTGCCGGTGTCCTTGACCCAGTGCTGGAGCTTGAGCAGCTCGATCTGCAGCACGCGCTTGGCGCGCTCGTACTCCTTGCGTCCCACCTTGTGGTCGTAGGGGTAGTTCTCCCGCCACGTGCGGATGGGGCGGCCCTCCGCGTCCAGCACGATCGGCTGCTCCCGCCGACTGGCGTCCACGGTCAGTCCGTCGAGCAGCTTCCCGGCGTCTTCCGCGTTCATCAACTGGCATTCCGTTCGGCTCTCGCGGTCGGTCAGAGGGACACACGAGTGCCCCGTCCGGCGCCGTCCATGTGGCGGCGCCGCAGTGGACGACGCCGGCGGTGTTCCGCGGCCTTCGCCGGGCCGGACTCGCTCGGTGACAGGGTCAGAGCCGGTATCCGGGCTCTCCCGGTCTTGGCCAGCTTCTCGGAACTTCCTTCGCCCGGCTGTCCGCCCGGCGGTCCTGACCGTCGACATGTCAGTGGGCTCTGACAGCATCTCGGTCATGATCGATATCGATGACCTCGTGCACCGCGTTGCCACCCGGGCCGCGTCGGACAGCCGGGATCTGCCCGGGCCCGTCGACCATGCCCGGATCGTGGCGGCCGAGAGGCAACTGGGCGTCACGCTGCACCCCCTGCTCGCGCGCCTGTATCGCGAGGTCGCTGACGGTGGCTTCGGCCCCGACTACCGACTGCTGCCACTGCTTGGTCCGGGCTCCAGCGTCGTCGGCGAGTACCTGACGCGACGCGGCGCGTCCGTGGGAGTGGAGCACCCGCAGTGGCCCGAGGGCGTCGTACCGATCCTGAGCTGGGGCTGCGCCATGTACGCGGGCGTTGACTGTCTCAGTGAGGACGGTCAGGTCCTGCTCTTCGAGCCGAACCCGTACAGCGGCGGATCGTGGGAGCAGTGTTGGTTCCTCGACTCCGCCGGCCTCGCGACGTGGCTGGAGACGTGGCTCGGGGGGACGGGCTGGTTCGAGGAGGATGCCTTCGACAGGGACGACTTGGCCGAACCTCAGCCGTGGAACCAGGCCGCGAGCCGACTCTCTTCCGGCGCATAGCGAAACAGCGCTACGTCGTCCCGTTGGCGCAGGGCCCGTCGTCCCGGGCATGCCCACGGCTCCCTTGGGAGCGCCGGCGTCGGGAGGGCGACCGAACAGCGTTCTGAAGCGCGATGCGGTCTCAGCCGTCCAGCCCGGCTTCCCACTTGCGTCGGCGCAGTACATGGTCGCTGAAGAGGTGTCGGCTCCGGTCGAGCAGTTCGCCCACCTCCGCGTCGCCGCGCCGCCCGTCCGGCGCCGGATGCCAGCGCTGCACTGATTGCGCGGCCCAGGTGCGCAGCTTGATGTCCGGGTCGTCGAGCAGACCGACCGCCGTCCGTAGCGCCACGATGCCGCCGCGCGCGTCGAGCAGCCGGAACGCGCCGACGCGGACGTGTCGCGGCCGTTCGGAGCCGGTGCGCTCCGACAGCCAGTCGGCGGGCAGTTCCTTGGCCGAGGGCAGCAGGGCGGCGGCGGTCTCGCGGACGACACCGGCGGCGGGGTCGTCGAGGAGCGGCCGCAACCGCTCCGCGTCCGCGCAGTCCAGTTCCCGCAGCCCCGCCACCGCTCGCGCCCGCACCCCGGCCGCCGGGTGCACGAGCAGCGGCCGCAGCAGCCCGGCGTCCGCGCGGTTCCCGCACTCGGCCAGCCCGATCACCGCACCGGGCGGCAGATCGGGGTCGTCCGGTGCCGTGCACCGCTCCCGGTACCATGCCTCCGGGTCACCTCCCTGCTGTCGTACGACGTAGCGGGCACAAGCACGCACGAGCGCGGAACGGTCGCTGAGAAACGGTGCCGCCTGCTCCGGCCGTCCCGCTCGTCGCAGCGCGGTGACGCCGGCCGAACGGGTCCGCGGATTGCGTGCGGACAGCAGGGGAGGCAGCACATCCTCGTAGGCGCCCTCGTCGGCCAGAGCCGTGAGCGCGGCTGTGGCACACAGATCCTGGACCACGGTGTCCTGGTCCCGGGCGGCCGCGTGGGCCAGCTCAGCGGGACAAAGCAGTCGGCCTTCGACGGCCAGCCGGTACGCGAACCGTCGGACGACGCGGTCGGGGTCGGCGAAGAGGGCGGCGAGCCGGTCGCGGGTTGCCTGGCGCAGGATCTGGCCGAGCACGTCGACGCCGAAGGCACCTCGGTCGCGGCGGCCGACGCGGAGGATGAGCGGCGCGAGGTCGAGGGCGGAGTCCACGTTGAGGGCCTCGCGCAGCAACTGCCGGGCGTGCTCGCGCACCGGGCCGGCCCAATCGGCGCAGCGGATCACGACCAACGGCAGCAGACCGGGGTACCGGACCGACTGGCGCAGAGCCTCCTGGCGGATCCGCCCGTCACGGTGGCAGAGGGCCAGTGCGAGCCGGGACTCGTCGAGCTGAGCCAGGTCGGCGGGGTGCTTCCCCCTCGGCGGGAACGGCGGGCGAAAGCAGGCCGCCTCGCGTACGCCTGCGTCCAGCGCGAGCCAGTCACCGGGGTCGGCGACATCGAGCGTGCGTTGAAGCGGCGCTCCTTCCGCGAGCCGCGTCGCCGCCGCTGTCCCGTCCTCGACGTCCTCGAGCATTCCCACCCCTCCAGCAGTCATACCGGATGATCGTAAGGTGCGGGGCCGCGCAAGCGGTCTCGCGCTCGTATGGCTGTTCGGCGCGACTCGCGCTTCAACCCCTTCGAGGTCCCGGGCCGCGACGCCGTTTCGCCGGGGGTTGTCCCCCCTGCCGTTCCGGATGATCGCCCCATCGCAGCGGCCGGCACCGCTCGGGCATCGTGAACCAGCGACGAGGGGGCGGGGTGTGAAGAGCCCTCCGCAGCGGTGATCTTGCCACGACGACGGAGGACGAGACACGTGATCAAGCACAAGCGTGCGCTGGGTGGGGCACTCACGCTGGCCGTGGCAGTCGGGGCGCTGGGAGGCGGCCTGTCGGGAAACGCCGCCGCGGCGACCCCGGCCGTAGCCGCCACCGCACAGTCCACCCGCCCTGCCGACGACGCTCAACTGCGCGCGCTCCTGCACCGATTGACCACCGGGGACGGTGCGCCCGGGGCGCTCGTCGCGACGCGGGACAGACGTGGCGGTGCGGTGCTGACCAGCGGCGTCGCGGACGTGGACAGCCAGGCGCCGGTGCGCGGCGACAGCAGGTTCCGGATCGGCAGCATGACCAAGCCCTTCGTGGCCACGGTCGTGCTCCAGCTGGTGGGAGAGCGCCGCGTCGGTCTCGACGCCCCGGTGGAGCGCTACCTGCCCGGCGTCGTACGCGGCCACGGAAACGACGGCCGCGTGATCACGGTCCGTATGCTCCTCCAGCACACCAGCGGCCTGCCCGACTACCTCGACTACCTGGACCCGCGGGACATCCTCGAGGCCCCGCTGGCCCACCACGACACCCGCGACCTGGTGGACCTCGCGCTCGCCCACCCGCCGACCTTCGAGCAGCCCGGCTCCGAGTGGAACTACTCCAACACCGACTACCTGCTGGCGGGCATGCTCATCGAGAAGGTGACCGGACACCCGTACGGCGAGGAGATCCGCCGGCGCGTCATCGAGCCGCTCGGCCTGCACGACACGTCCGTGCCGGGCGACGCCGCGTCGATCCCCGGACCGCACCCGCGTGGATACGTGCGCCCGGGCGCGGACGCGCCGCTCATGGACGTCACCGCGTTCAACCCCTCCGTCGCGGGCGCGTCCGGCGAGATGATCTCCAGCGGCGCCGATCTCAACCGCTTCCTGGACGCCCTCCTCCGCGGCAAGCTGCTGCGCCCGGCCCAGCTCAAGGCGATGATGAACACCCGGCCGACCGGCAGCGACGACGGCCGCGCGTACGGCCTGGGCCTGGAGTCCCGGCCGCTGCCCTGCGGCGGCCTCTACTGGGGCCACGGCGGCGACATCTTCGGCTACCAGACCGCGGGCGGCGCCACGGCCGACGGCAGGCAGGCGACGGTCATGACGAACGTCGATCCGGGCGGGACGGACGCGCAGGACGACGACATGGAAGCCGCCGTCCGGACGGGGTTGTGCGAGGGGCGGCGCCCCGCACTCTCCCAGTAGTGGCTCGACGGTGCGCTGCGTGCCCCGGTCCTCGGCGGCAGCGCCCCCTCCTAGGATCACTTACAAGCGGAAGGTGAAGGGGCGAAGATCAAGGTATGACATTCATCGACGACGTCCTCGAAGGACGGGCCACCATCGATGACTTCGACTCCTGCAACGACACATGGCAGGACTCGGAGGACGATCTCGGCGAGTTCCACGACTTCGCAGGACTGCTCTGGCCCGAGTACGCGCTGTGGGCGACGGACCACGAGCGGATCGACGGCGACGATGTACTCGCCTATGTGATCGCAGCGCGCCGCCGCGACGTCGGCCTGCTCGACCATCTGCGGTCCGTGAAGGAACAGGACGCCACCGCTGCCGAGGTATACCGCCTCGCCGGCTGGTGGGCCAAGGACTGGGAGGCCGTTTCCCAGCACTGCACGGAAGACCGACCCGCATGAGCGGGGCCGGGACGGGCGGCACAGCCCGTCCCGGCACCGCTTCACCCTCACAGAGCGGGCGCTCGCCCTGACGGGGCCGGGCGGGTCTCCCCGGCGCGATCGGTGAAGGGGCGGTCAGCGGCGGCTGCCGGTCGCCGAGCCGGCCCCTTCGCGAGCGGCGTTCTCCAGGGTCGTGGCCCGGCGGCCGGGCGCCATGAGCGCGGCCACGGCGACGGCGGCCAGGACGGCGGCCACGCCACCGCCGAGGAGAGCGATGTGCATGCCGTCGACGAACGCGCCGCGCGCCTGCGCGGCGACCGGGCCGCCGAGGGCGTGCGCGGCGGCCAGCGAGGAGCGGGCGGCCTCGGCCTCCTGGGCCGGCAGGCCGGGAAGACGCAAGTGGCTTCGGTACGACGCGCTCAGCATGCTGCCGAGGACGGCGATGCCCAGGGCCCCGCCGAGTTCCCGGGCGAGGTCGTTCATCGCCGACCCGACGCTCTGCAGGGAGCGCGGCAGCGCGTCCGTGATCGCCGTGGTGGCCGGTGTCATGGCCAGGCCCATGCCGGCGCCCAGTGGGACCAGGCCGGCGGCGATCAGCCAGTAGGAACTGTCGGCGTCCACGCGCGAGAGCAGGCCCATGGCCGCCGCCACGGCCACCAGGCCCAGCGTCCAGGGGGTGCGGAAGCCGAACCGGGCCACCAGGCGCGGGGTGAGCCGCGAGAGGGGCACCATGGCGAGGGCCATCGGGAACATCGACGCGGCCGCCACCAGGGCGCTGTCGCCGCGCACCACCTGCAAGTACTGCATCATCGCGAAGATGAAGCCGAAGAAGACGAAGAACTGGAGCATGATCGACAGCGATCCCGCCGCGAAGTGGCGGTCGCGGAACAGCCGCGGGTCCAGCAGCGGTTGCGGACGGCCCAGTTCGTAGCGGGTGAACCCGGCGAGCACCAGCAGGCCCAGAGTGATGCCGCCCAGGGTGAGCGGGTCGGCCCAGCCGCGGGTCGGCGCCTCGATGACCGAGTAGACCAGGGCGACCAGTCCGGCGACCGACAGCAGCGCACCGGCGACGTCCAGCCGGGGCCGGTTCGCCTCGGCCGACTCCGGTACGAACACGAGGGTGCCCACGAGGGCGACGGCGGCCAGGGCCACGTTCAGCCAGAACACCGAGCGCCACGACCACTGTTCCAGCAGCGCACCGGTGGCGAACACGCCGAGCAGCGCCGCGGCCCCGGCGACGGCCGCCCACACGCTCACCGCACGCGCTCGCTGGGCGCGCGGGAAGGTGCTGGTGATCGTGGACAGGGTGGCCGGCATGACCAGCGCGGCGCCGGCGCCGAGCACGCCGCGCAGGGCGATCAGGGTGGTGGGGCTGGTGGTGAACACCGCTGCTATGGAGCCCGCGCCGAAGACCGTGAGCCCGACCAGCAGGGCCCGGCGCCGGCCGAACCGGTCGCCGAGGGCGCCGGCCGGCAGCAGCAGCGAGGCGAACACCAGGTTGTAGGCGTCGACGATCCAGGACAGGTCGGTCTGGGTGGCGTGCGTGTCCCGCGCGAGGCCGGGAAGCGCCACGTTCAGGGAGGCCATGGCCGCGACCACGGTGCCGAGGGCGAGGCAGGTGACGATCAGGACCATGGTGTGGCGTGACGCCGGCGGGGCCGCGGTGGCGGTGAGCGAGGGCATGCGGTGCCTTTCTTCGTCGAAGCCCGGATCCGTCGGCCCAGGCGCCTGGGACCAGACTCGCCACGCGGGACGTCCCACGGCCAGCATGATGAATTCACCGGACCGGAGAGCAGTGGCGATCCCATGGACGGGTGCACTCCTCCGCCTGGACGCCGACCTGCCGCTTTCCGGGCACGACGACACGCGCCCCGCCTCTGGGACGGTCGCGGACGTCTACGGTTCGTGAGGAGTTCGCGGCCGTTGATGAATTACCCTCACGGACGTGACGGACGACGAAGCCAGACGCGGGCGCAGACGGGGCAGGCCGGACACCCGCCGGGTGATCCTGGACGTGGCCCGGCGACGCTTCCTCCAGGACGGCTACCGCGCGGTGACCATGCGGTCGATCGCCGCGGAGGCGGATGTCGACGTCGCCCTGCTCAGCTACTACTTCGGCTCCAAGAAGGGCCTCTTCGGAGCCGCCCTCGCGCTGTCCGCCAACCCCGCCGAGCTCCTGGCGCGGCTGCTGGCCGAGGACCACGCCCTGGACACCTTCCCGGAGCAGGTGCTCCGGGAGGTCCTCGCGGCGTGGGAGGGGCCGCAGTCCGGTGCCGCCCTCATCGGCATGTTCAGGAATGCCATCGGTGACGACGCCCTCGGCGCCCTGGTCCGGGAGGCCCTGGAGGGGGAGATCGTGGAGCGGCTCGCCGACCTCGTCGGCGGACGCGACGCCCGCCGGCACGCCGCCGCCTTCACGACCGTCATGGCCGGGCTGATCACGGCACGCTATGTGCTGCGTCTGGAGCCCGTCGGCTCCATGAGCCGCCAGGACGTCATCCGCCTCTTCGCCCCCCAGCTCCGACTGGCCCTCGGCATGCCGGTGCGCGCGGGGGCGGTGCGGTCGACGCGTTCCGGGACTCCGCCTCCCGGGAGGGCGTACCCCTGACCCCGCGCGGGCGCTCTGCGAGGCATCGAGCTCACCGCCGAGACCGTCGCCGAACGGAGGCTGATCGTCGGCTGGCCGGTTAGTGCTCGGCGGCCTCGCCCGCCCGGCCCCGGCGGCCGGCCGGCTCAGCCCTCCTGCTGCCCTCCCGCAGCCGTGCCGCATGCGACTCGCGGTCCTGTGCCGCCCCTGCGTCGTCCGCCCAGCCACTTCACCAGGCCGCCCCCAAAGCCCCGATCAGATCTGGCGAGAGGTCAGTACGCTCCACCCAATCGTTTGCGCCAATCGTTTGGGCAGTCGCTTTCGCCCATCCCCGGCGGTGGGGATGGGAAACCGGCGGTCCGGTCGGTGCCGGTGCCGCCGGACGGCTCATCGGCGATGACGGTCACCCGGCGGCGACCCGGGCCGAGTATCTGCGCTTCGCGCGAACCGCCGGGCGGCTCGGGTGGTCTGCCTGGTTCAGTCCTGGAGGGTGGCGAGCCAGTCGGTCAGCAGGTGGTTGACCTCGTCGGGGCGCTCCTGCTGGATCCAGTGGCCGCAGCCGTCCAGGAGGTGGGCGGCCGACAGGCCGGGGAGGGTGGTGGGGTAGGCGTCGATGGCGTCGGACATCCAGGTGGTGGAGGCGTCCAGGGCGCCGCCGATGAACAGGGACGGCTGCTTGATCGGGGCTCCGCGGTACGGGGCGAGGTCTTCCCAGTCCCGGTCCATGTTGCGGTAGCGGTTGAGCGCGCCGGTGACGCCGGTGCGCTCGAACTCCCCGGCGTAGACGTCGAGGTCGTCCTGGCTCAGCCAGGCCGGGAGGGTTTCCGTGGGGAAGCGGTCGCGCAGCCGGCCGCCGCCGCGGGTGACGAAGTGCGGGTCGGGCTCGCGCTGGTCGGGCATGGTGTCGGCGGACAGGGCCGCGTAGAAGCCGGCGAGCCAGCCCCGGACGTCGGGCTCGATCTCCGCCTCGGCGCGGCCGGGCTCCTGGAAGTAGGAAACGTAGAACTCCTGCTCGGGGCCGCCGATCTGGCCGAAGACGTCGGTGGGGCGGGGGCCGCCGGGCGGCGCGTAGGGGACGCTCAGCAGGGCGACGGCGCGGAAGACCTCGGGGTGGAGCAGGGCGGAGGCGGCGGCGATACTGGAGCCCCAGTCGTGGCCGACGACCACCGCGGTCTCCTCGCCGAGGGCGCGCACGACGGCGACGTTGTCCTCCACCAGGTCGAGCATCCGGTAGGCGTCGGCCGCCTCCGGCTTGGCGGAGCGGCCGTAGCCGCGCACGTCGACCGCCACCGCCCGGTAGCCGGCCGCGGCGAGAGCCGGGAGCTGGCGGCGCCAGGAGTACCAGGACTCGGGGAAGCCGTGCACGAGCAGGACCAGCGGGCCGGTGCCCTGCTCGACCAGGTGCAGGCGCCCGGCCGGGGCCTCGACGGTACGGTGGCGGAACTCGGCAGTCGGCTCGGGCTGCATGGGCTTCTCCTCGGTTCACGGCGGACGCGGCTGCCCGTCGATCATGCGCCGCGACGCCCGCCCGACGCGATCAGCCTTGCCAGCCTGGCAAACTCGCAGGTAGAGGGCAGTGGAGCGGCCCTGTCTGCAAGCAAGAAGGAGCGGTAACGGTGGCAGTCGACGACGTGGACGGCACGCTGGCCTCGATGGGGCCCCGGTTGCGGGTCGCACGCGAGCGCCACGGCACGACGCTCGCCGCTGTCAGCCGCGCGACCGGCATCTCGACCAGCACGCTGTCCCGGATCGAGACGGGCCGGCGCAAGCCCACCCTGGAGGTGCTGCTGCACCTGGCGAAGGAGTACGGCGTCTCCCTGGACGAGCTGGCCGGCACGGCGCCGGCCCCGGCGGCCGAGCCGCGCGCCAAGGCGCCGCTGAGCTTCGGCGACGACAAGGCGGTTCTGCCGTTGACCCGGTACGTCGGCGGCCTACACGCCCACAAGCACGTCCTCCCCGCCCTTGAGGAACCGCCCGCGCGGCCCCGTCAGGTCTCCCACGACGGCTACGAGTGGCTGTGCGTCCTGTACGGGCGTCTGTGGCTCGCACTCGGCGACCAAGACCTCATCCTCGCTCCCGGCGACGTCGCCGAGTTCGACACCCGCACCCCGCACGGGTTGGCGAACACCAGCCCCGGCAATCCGGTCGAGTACCTGATCATGTTCGGCCCGCAGGGCGAGCGCCTACGACCGCGTACCGCTCCAGCCGCTGATCGCGGGAGCCGCCTGCCGCATCGTGCCCGGGCCGGCCGGGAAGAACAGCCGTAGGCACACCGCTGACCAGCTTGGCGCGCTCGGTCTCGGCGTGGTGGGCCCGTTCTGCTCCGGTTGCCGTACCTCGCCGTGACAGCCGCCACGCCCGTCGGAATGCTGGGGTGAGACCACGGGCGCAGCCCTCCCCCAGCGTCAGGACCGCAGCCGATGACACCCGCCCCTGCCACCCCTCCGTCATGGCACGGGTGACTCTGAGCGCCGCGGGCGCGGCCTGCCCCGATACGGTCTGGCAGCGTTACGCCGGCCTCGACCAGTGGGCGTCCTGGTCCCCGCAGATCAAGGCCGTCCACTCCGTGGCCCGCCGTCTGCGGCCCGGCATGAGCGGCACCGTCGAGTCAGTCGCCGGCATCCGTGCCGCCTTCACCGTGGAAGCCGTCGACCATGACCGCCGTACCTGGACCTGGCGGGTACGCCTGGGACGCGTCCGGATCCGGCTGCACCACGAGGTGGGAGCGCGGGGCCGCGGCAGCGTCACGAGTCTGACGATGGACGGCCCGCTGCTCGTACTGCTCGCCTACGCACCCCTCGCCCGTCTCGCACTGCACCGCCTCGTGCGGCCTTGACCCCGGGTGCGTCAGATCGTCGTGACCACCTGGTCATAGGTGAGGCGAGGGGAACGGTCGAACCATGCGTTCTCACCCGGCTTTCCCATGTTGACCACGGCGAGAACCGAGTGCTCGCCGTCGCTGAAGAACTCCGCGTTGATGCCGTCGGCGTCAAATCCGGTCATGGGGCCGGCGGCCAGGCCCGCGGCCCGAATACCGAGAATGAAATAGCCCATCTGCAGCGCCGCGTTGAACCTCGCGGACTGCTCCCGCACACCCCGGTCGGAGAACATGAGGTCCTTGAGCTGCGGGACGTGCGGAAGCTGCTCGGGAAGTTCTTCGTGGAACTCGTTGTCCGCAGCGAGAATCGCGACCAACGGCGCCGTCTCGGCCTTCTTGTTGTTTCCTTCGGCAAGGTGCCGGACCAGACGCTGCCGCGCCTCGTCCGAACGCACCAGGACGATACGGAGCGGCTGCTGGTTCATCGACGTGGGAGCGTACTTGACCAAGTCGTAGATGGCTTTGATCTGCTCGTCGGTCACCGGTTCGTCGGTGAAGGTGTTGGCGGTACGAGCCTGCCGGAAAAGCAGGTCCTGCGCCGCGGGGTCGAGAATCAGAGACATGGATGCATTCCTTCGGAACGAGTGGACGGGTCGACTACTCGATGAACCCCTGCAACCAGCACGGCATGCCCGGCAGGGTATAGGGGGCACGCTGAACTTGCCCACCACGAGGCGGAAATCGCAACATCATCCGGCCCTTTCCAGCCATAGGGGAAGAGCTCGATGGGGACGGTGCTTTTCCGTTGAGCCCCACAGTGAACTCGGCATGCGGACCCCTGGTTCCCCCGGACTGTCGTGCAACGGTTCGGGGCTCGCCCAGGATCAGATCCTCTGTGCCACGTAGTGCCGGTAGCTGTCCACCGGCGGCATGAACTGCGACGGCAGCACGCCCATCTTCTTCAGCAGCCTGGTGGATCCGCTGTCGGTGTAGCCGGCGAACGAACCTCCCACGGCCTCGGGGCCGACCCGCTTGGCCATGTGGCGCTGGACGGCGCCGACCCGCTGCTCGCGCAGCGCCTTGTGGAAGGAGCCGTCGGGGGCCAGCCGCCCGTGGATCGCGGCCTGCACTTGTGCGGAGATGTCACGGTCGAGGACCCACTCGAGACCGAGGTCCTTCTCCTGGAGCCGGGTCAGGAAGGCGTGGCGCTGTGTGGTGTAGAGGTCGACGTGGGTGAAGTAGCCGCCCGGCTTGAGCACCCGCGCCACCTCCCGCAGGAACGTCTCCAGACTGGGGTAGTTGTGGGCGCTCTCGATGTTCACCAGGACGTCGACCTCGCCGTCCTCGAACGGCAGGTGCTCCGCGTCGCCCTGGACGTAGCGCAGGCCCCGGCGGGACAGTGAGGCGTTGGCCCGCCTGATGGCCTGGTCCGACAGGTCGAGGCCGATCATGCTCTTCGCGTCGACGACGCGGGAGAGGAAGTTCAGGCCCTCACCGAGCCCGCAGCCGACCTCGAGCACGAACTTGTCCGCGTAGCCGTCCAGATCGAACGGCACCTCCCGCAGGGCGGCGAAGTACAGCTCCTCGGAGAAGCCGTCCGTGTCGTAGTCCAGGAAGCCGGGGATGCGGTCGTTGATCTCCTTGGCCACCTGCTCGTCGTGGTAGCCCCAGTTCCACAGGATGCCCTTCTTCGACATCCTGGCCTGCAGGTCGTAGCTGGTGGAGATGTTCTTCTTGTGCGTGCCCTCCTTGGCGCTCTGCCCGTCCTGGTCGTCGGTCAGGTTGATCTCGTTGACACTCGTGAACAAGCCGTACATGTCTTCGCGTGCACCCATGATCCGGGTTCCTTTCTCATCGGGTCTCATCGGGTCTCATTGGGCCTCATCGGGCCTGCCATTGATGGGAAAACCTCAGTCGGCGGCCGGGGCCGGGGCCGCCAGTCGACGGGCCAGCGCGTCCACGAGCCTGCCCATTGCGTCCGGGCCGTGCGCGGCGCCGAAGACGGTGAAGTCGGGCCGTACGAGTACGGCTGTCACACCGTGCTCGGCCAGGTAGGGCAGATAGCGGTCCGCCAAGTCGGCGACGACACCGGGGCCGGGCGGCCCCGAGCCCGCGCCCGCGGGCACCACGTGCGCGTAGCGCGTGCCCAGACCGTCGAGGAAGGCGCGCCGCCGGTCGTCGAGGAGGGCCGCCGGGTCGTCGGCCGCGAGCAGGACGAAGCCGAGGCCGATGATGTCGTCCAGCAGCCCGTCCCCGTCGGCGCCGGCCACGCGTGCCTGCGGGAACAGGGTGCCGGCGAGCGGCAGCGGGCCTCCGTCGCCGGCGCGGTGGACAAGCCCGTCGGACAGGGGGACCGCGCTCGACATGGGCAGCGCGCCCGCGCCCTCACGCCGCCGCCCGGCCAGCATGATCGCATCCCGGTCCGCCGCGGCGGCCGGATCCGTCACGCAGATCACCTTGCCGAGCTTCACGGACGTGGTGATGGCGTGTCGCACGTGCGCCCGGCGCTCGGCGGTGTAGGTGTCGAGCACCGAGTCGTCCGCGAGGCCGCGCAGCAACAGGTCCAGTTTCCACGCCAGGTTGGCCGCGTCACGGAACCCCGAGCACATGCCCTGCCCGGCGAAGGGCGGCATGAGGTGTGCGGCGTCTCCCGCGAGCAGCAGCCGGCCCTTGCGCCACTCCTCGGCCCAGCGGGCCTGGAAGGTGTAGACGGCGTGCCGTTCGAGCGTCGCGTTGTCCGGGCGGACCGAGAACATCTCCAGCATGCGCCACAGCGTCTCTTCTCGCTTCAGCTCCTCGATGCTCTCGCCCGGCAGCCGCATGAACTCGAAGCGGCGGTGCCCGGGGCCGGCCGACACCGCGGTCCGCGGCCGCTGCGGATCGCAGATCTGGAGGTTGTTGGGGCTGAAGTCGCGCGGCTCGTGCAGCACGACGTCGCAGATCAGCCAGTCGTAGAAGAAGCCGAGATCGGTGAGGGTCCCCTCCATGGACTCCCTGACGAAGCTCTTGGCGCCGTCGCAGCCGACGACGTACCGCGCGGTGAACGTGTGCTCCTCCCCGTCGGTGTCCTCGGAGAGCACCTCGACCAGGTCGCCGCGGTCGTCGAGTTCGACGACCTCCTGCCCGCGGACGACCCGCAGGTTCGGGAAGTCGGCGCCGCGGTCGATCAGGGCGGCCTCAAGTCCCGGCTGGTACATGGCTGTTGCCTGCGGCCAGCCGCAGTGGCCGTTCTCGGCGCTCTCCATGTGCAGCAGGGTCTCGCCGGCGGCGTTCCGCCAGGCGTAGTCCCGCGAGTTCTCCCCGAACTTGCCGAGGAACGGACCGATGCCGGCGGCCGCCAGGATACGGGCGGCCTCGTCGTCGAAGCCGACGGCCCGCGGCATGGGGTACGGCTGGGACCAGCGTTCCAGGACCGTGACCCGCCAGCCGCCCCGGGCCAGCAGGATCGCCAGCACCTGCCCCACCGGGCCGTAGCCGACGACGGCCACGTCCGTGTCGGTGTCGGGGCCCGCCTCGGCACCGGCGACAGTCCGCGTCTGCACCTTCATCTCTTCGCGCCCCTGTCTCAGCCGTTGCCCGAACCGGCGAGGATGGTCTTCACTACGCCCTCGAACTCGGCCTTGTCGATCAGGGTGCGGGTCGTCTCGCGGCCGTCTTCCACCGTCAGCAACCTCCTGCCGGTGAGGACGAGTTGACCGTTTCTGGTGGCGCGTCCGCGCAGCACGGTCTTCGCGAACAGCGAGTCGTTCACGATCTGTTCGGCGGCGGTGTCCCGCGGGCTGTCCCAGTCGGAGACGGCGCGGGCCGTCAGCTCGAACCGGTACACCGACCGCCAGTCCCCGGTGGCGGCCCGGCGTTCCAGCACGTGGTGGGCGCCGTCCGCGGTGAGCCGATAGGCGCACCCGTACTGGTGCTGCACCTCGTCGGTCATTCGCAGCGGCTCCAGGTACGACGGTCCGGCGAAGCCCACGTCGACCAGCCAGGTCGCCCCGTCCAGCCGGACACCGGTGAAGGTGTGCTCGAAGTCCGGCCCGAACCGCCCGTCGGGCCAGCGCTGGGAAGCGGCCAGGATCGAGACGTCGTAGCCGAGTTCGGCCAGGAGCCTGCGGAACAGGCCGCTCAGGTCGTGGCACACGCCGCCCGCACCGCCGACGACGATCGCCCGGAACGCGGCATCGACGTCGATGTCGACGACGTTGCGGAAGCCGGTGAAGCTGTTCACGAAGTGACTGCTGTCGTAGGGCAGCGTCATCAGGTGGTTCTTGTGCAGTCGGCGCAGCGTCTCGATGTCGGGCTCGGGGACCTCTGTGAAACCCAGCCGGCGCAGGTACGTCTTCACCTCGAACATCCGGTTACTTTCCCTTCTCGATGTGGTCCCACTTGGCCAGCAGCTCGCGCAGCCGCGAGACGGCCTGCGCACGTGCCGCGTCGTCGTGCAGCGCCGGGGTGAGCGCCGATTCCAGCTTGCCGATCTCTTCGGCGACCGTTTCCGATGGGACGGTGAGACCGGGTTCCAGTTCGTCCAGCATCAGCTCGGCGATCATGCCCGCGGTGGGGAAGTCGAAGATGAGCCCCTGCGGCAGGCCGAG
Source organism: Streptomyces similanensis (assembly GCF_039543625.1). Classification (NCBI taxonomy): domain Bacteria; kingdom Bacillati; phylum Actinomycetota; class Actinomycetes; order Kitasatosporales; family Streptomycetaceae; genus Streptomyces; species Streptomyces similanensis. The sequence continues at coordinate 88,498 of NZ_BAABKC010000007.1, forward strand.
CCCGGACATCCGGTTCAGCCGGTTGCGCAGTTCGAGTCCGGTCAGCGAGTCGAAGCCGATGTCGAGGAAGGCGACCCCGTCCTCGACCTCTGTGGAGCCCGCGGCATGGCCGAGTACCTGTCCGGCCTCCGCCAGCACCCGGTCGGTCAGCGCCGTCAGCCGCTCCTGCGGGGCCAGCCCCGACAGCCGCGCCCGCAGGGCCGCGCCGTCGTCCCCGGCCGTCGTGTCCGCACCGGCGCCCGCATCGGCGCCGGTGGCGGTGAGAGCGGCGACCTCGGGCAGTTCCCGCAGCAGCGGACGCTCCCTGGCGACCGTGTAGGACGGGGCGAACCTCGACCAGTCGATGCCCGCGACCACGAGGTGTCCCTCGTCGCGTGCCATCGCCTGACCCAGGGCGCGCACCGCGAGTTCCGGCCGCATCAGCTCGACGCCGACCTCCGCGAACTCTTCGGCCACGGCGGCGTCGACCATGCCCCCGCCGCCCCAGGCGCCCCAGGCCACGGCCGTCGCCGGCTTGCCCGCAGCGCGCCTGCGATGCGCCAGCCCCTCCAGGAAGGCGTTGGCGGCCGCGTAGCCTCCCTGGCCCGCGCCTCCCCAGGCCGCCGCTCCGGAGGAGAACAGGACGAAGGCGTCCAGCGGGTGATCGGCGAGCAGGGCGTCCAGATGCACGGCACCGGCGACCTTCGCCCGGCCCACCTCGGCGAACTCCGCCACGGTGCTGTCCGGCAGCTGCCTGGGCTCCTGTGCGGCGCCGGCCGTGTGGAAGACAGCGGAGACGGGCGCGTCGGACGGCACCGCCGCGATCACCTCCGCGAGCGCCGCCCGGTCCGTGACGTCGCACGCCGCGATGGTGACGCGGGCGCCGAGCGCGACCAACTCCGCCTCCAGCGCGTTCGCTCCCTCGGCGGCCCGGCCGCGACGGCTGAGCAGCAGCAGGTGCTCGGCGCCACGGCCCGCGGCCCAGCGCGCCACGTGCGCGCCGATCCCTCCGGTGCCGCCGGTGACGAGGACCGTACCGCGCGGCGCCCGGGGCTCCTCCGCCGCGATGCCGTCGCCGTCGTCGTCTGCCACGGCGGTGGACGCGGCGCGGATCATGCGGCGCGCGTACGCCCCGGTGGGCCGGATCGCCACCTGGTCCTCGCCGTCCTCTCCGCGGAGCACGGCGACCAGCCGGCCCAACGCGGTCTCGTCCGGCTCGGCGGCCACATCGACGAGCCCGCCCCAGGCCCTGGGATGGTCGAGGGCAAGTACCGTGCCCAGTCCCCAGATCGCGGGCTGGGACTCGCTCCTCACCTCCCCGTCCTCCTGGACCGCGACGGCCCCTGAGGTCAGGCACCACAGCGGCGCGGTGACGTCCAGGTCCTTCAGCGACTGCACGAGGGTGACGGTGGCCGTCATACCCCTGGACAGCGAGGCGTGCTCCGGGTCGGGCCGCTCGTCCAGTGCCAGCAGGGACAGCACCCCGGCCGGTGTGCCCGGCTCCGCGTCCAGACGCGCCCGGACGAGCTCGGCCAAGCCCTTGCGGCCCTCACCGTCCACGTCGACCCGTACGACGCGGCCGCCGTGCGCGGTCAGCGCACCACTCGTCGCCTCCGCCATGGCCTCGGCGTGCCCCGCGGGCGCCAGCAGCAGCCATGGGCCGGCGTCGGCCGCGCCCGCCGCAAGCTCGGGAGCGACGGGCCGCCAGACCATCCGGTAGCGCCAGCCGTCCAGCACCGCCTGCTCCTGATGGCGGCGGCGCCACGAGGACAGGGCGGGCAGCACGCCGTCCAGAGCCGCGGCGTCGAGCCGCAGGGACCGCGCCAGCGACTCCGCGTCGCCGCTGTCCACGATCTCCCAGAACGCCGCATCGGCCGGCTCGGCCACCGTTTCCGAGACGGCGGGTCCGTCACCCTCGATCCAGTAGCGCTGGTGCTGGAAGGCGTAGGTGGGCAGGTCGATCCGGCGTGCACCGGTACCAGCGAAGACCCGCTCCCAGTCGACGTCGACACCGCGGGCGTGGAGCCGGGCAAGGGTGGTCATCAGGGCGCGGTCCTCGGGCACGTCCCGTCGCAGCGACGGCACGCATCCCTCCGCCACCATTCCTGACAACACCCCGTCGGGGCCCAGCTCCAGGAACGTGGTCACCTTCCGGTCCCGCAGCGCACGCACACCGTCGTGGAAACGGACCGTGCCCCGCACGTGCTCCACCCAATACTCCGGCGTGCACAGTCGCTCGGCGTCCGCGACCTCGCCCGTCAGGTTCGAGATCACCGGGACGGACGGCGCGTGATAGGTGAGCGTGGACGCCACCCTGCGGAACTCGTCCAGCATCGGGTCCATCAGCGGCGAGTGGAACGCGTACGAGACCCGCAGCCGCTTCGTGCGACGCCCCTCCAAGCGGGCCAGCACCGCCTCCACCTCGTCCCGGACGCCGGACAGGACCAGCGACGCCTCCCCGTTGATGGCCGCGATGCTCACCCCGGCCGTCAGCAACGCAGCGACCTCGTCCTCCGACGCCTCGACCGCCACCATCACCCCACCCACCGCCAACTCCTGCATCAACCGGCCCCGCGCCACCACCAACCCCGCGGCATCCTCCAACGACCACACACCCGCCAGATACGCCGCCACCACCTCACCGATCGAATGACCCACCAGGCAGTCCGGCCGCACGCCCCACGACTCCACCAACCGGAACAGTGCCACTTCAACGGCGAACAGCGCCGGCTGCGCGTACCGCGTCTCATCCAGTGGAGCCCCGCCCCCGAACACCACCTCCTTCAACGACCTGCCGAGGCTCCCGTCCACCGCCGCGCACACCTCGTCGAAAGCCTCCGCGAACACCGGATAGGCCGCATACAGCTCACGCCCCATCCCGACACGCTGCGCACCCTGACCCGTGAACAACATCCCCAGACGACCCGCAACCACGGCTTCCGCACGTATGGAAGCGAGCTGGTCGCGCGCCTCCTCCACCGAACCCGCCACCACCACCGCACGGTGATCAAACCGAGCACGAGACGTCGCCAGCGAATACGCCGTATCCGCGAGACTCAGCGCCGGGTTCAGCTCCAGGTGGCGGGCCAGCCGCGCCGCCTGGGCGCGCACCGCTTCCGGTGTCCTCGCCGAGACCACCAACGGCACCAGACCCTCCGGCGCCCCCGCACGCTCCACCGGAACCGCAGGATCGGCAGGCTCAACCCCCTCCAGAATCACGTGCGCGTTGGTCCCGCTGATGCCGAAGGAGGAGACGGCCGCCCGACGCGGGCGCTCCCCCTCCCTCGACCACTCCCGCGTCTCCGTCAGCAACTCCACCGCACCCGCCGACCAGTCCACCTTCGGCGACGGAGCATCCACATGCAACGTCCTGGGCAACACCCCGTGCCGCATCGCCTCCACCATCTTGATCACACCCGCCACACCCGCCGCGGCCTGCGCATGACCAATGTTCGACTTCAACGAACCCAGCCACAACGGACGACCCACCCCAGGACGCTCCTGACCGTACGTCGCGATCAGCGCCTGCGCCTCGATCGGATCACCCAACGACGTACCCGTCCCATGCGCCTCCACCGCATCCACATCAGCGGCCGACAGCCCGGCACTGGCAAGCGCCTGCCGGATCACACGCTGCTGCGAAGGACCATTCGGCGCCGTCAGCCCATTCGACGCACCGTCCTGATTCACCGCACTGCCCCGCACCAGCGCCAACACCTCATGACCATTGCGCCGCGCATCCGACAAACGCTCCAACAGCAGCAGACCCACACCCTCGGCCCACGACGTACCGTCCGCACCCGCCGCGAACGACTTGCACCGACCATCCGGCGCCAGACCCCGCTGCCGCGAGAACTCCACAAAACTCCCCGGCCGGGCCATGACCGCCACACCACCAGCCAGCGCAAGCGAGCACTCACCATTCCGCAACGCCTGGACTGCCGAATGCAACGCCACCAATGACGACGAACACGCCGTGTCCACCGTCACCGCCGGACCCTCGAAACCGAAGGTGTACGACACCCGGCCCGAGACGAAGCTGCCGGCGTTGCCGTTGCCGAGGAAGCCTTCCAGTTCCTCCGGTACGCGGGTGAGGTTGGTGGCGTAGTCGTGGTACATGGCGCCGGTGAACACGCCGGTCCGGCTGCCCTTCAGCGTGGTCGGATCGATCCCGGCCCGCTCCAGCACCTCCCACGACGTCTCCAGCAGCAACCGCTGCTGCGGATCCATCGCCAACGCCTCACGCGGACTGATCCCGAAGAACGCCGGGTCGAACTCCCCCGCGTCATGAAGGAACCCGCCTTCCCGAACGTAGGACTTACCCACCCTGTCCGGATCAGGATCGAACAACCCCGCTACATCCCAACCCCGGTCCTCCGGAAACGCCGTGATGCCCTCACGTCCCTCGACCACCAGCCGCCACAAATCCTCCGGCGACCCCACCCCACCCGGCAGCCGACACCCCATCGCCACAATCGCGATCGGATCCTCCGACACCGAGACGACAGACACACCCCCCGCCACCACCGAACCGGCCACCGCCCCCTCACCCACCAACTCCCCGCACAAGAACTCAGCCAGCACACCCGGCGACGGATAATCGAAGATCAACGTCGCCGGCAACCGCAACCCCGTCACCGCATTCAACCGGTTCCGCAACTCCACCGCCGTCAACGAATCAAAACCCAGATCGTTGAACGCCTGCCCGGCACCGATACTCCCCGCATCCGCATGCCCCAACACCACCGCGACCTCACCCGACACCAACTCCACCACAAGACGCCGCTGCTCGTCGCGGGACAGCGTCGCGAGCCGGCCGGCCAAGGAGTCCGCGGCGGTCCCGCCGGAGACCGCGGCCCTGGTGCGCGCCGTACGGCGCGGCCGGCGGACCAAACCTCGCAGCACTGACGGCAGTTGTCCGGCACGTGCCTGCTCCGCCAGGGCGGCGAAGTCGAACCTGACCGGCACCAGCGTGGACGCCGTGCCGGACAAGGCGGTGTCGAGCAGGGCCATGCCGTCCTCGGTGGCCAACGGGAGCACTCCGCCGCGGCTCATGCGCGCCTGGTCCGACTGACTCATCGTGGCGATCATGCCGCCGGACTCGGCCCAGAGGCCCCAGGCCAGCGAGACGGCCGGCAGTCCCTGTGCGCGGCGCCACTGGGCGAAGGCGTCCAGGAACGCGTTCGCGGCCGAATAGTTGCCCTGTCCCGGGCCACCGATCACACCGGCGGCCGAGGAGAACAGGACGAATGCCGAGAGGTTCATGTCGCGTGTCAGCTCGTGCAGTATCAGTGCGGCATCGGCCTTGGGCCGGAAGGCGGTGCCGATCCGCTCCTGGGTCAGGCTCGCGATCACGCCGTCGTCGAGGACTCCCGCCGCGTGGACGACGCCGGTCAGCGGCGCGTCGGGCGCGACCGTCGCCAGGAGCTTCTTCACCGCCCTGCGCTTCGACAGGTCGCACGCCACCACGGTGACGCTCGCTCCGGCCGCCTCCAGTTCGGCCGTCAGCTCCTGGACGCCGGGCGCCTCCGGTCCTCGACGGCTGGTCAGCAGCAGGTGGCATACGCCGTGCGCGGTGACGAGGTGACGGGCGACCAGGCCGCCCAGCGTTCCGGTGCCGCCGGTGACGAGTACCGTGCCCGCAGGGTCCAGCACCGTTCCGGTTCCGGTACTTGCCGTGGCGCGCACCAGCCGGGGAATGTGGACGACGTCGGCACGCACCGCCACCTGGGGCTCCCCGGTGGCCAGGACGCCCGCCAGAGCCGGCCGGGACGACTGGAGCTCGTCCACGTCCATCAGCAGGACGCGGTCCGGGTTCTCGGCCTGTGCCGCGCGGACCAGGCCCCAGACCGCGGCGCCCGCCGGATCGCTCACCTCGGTGTCGCCGCGGACGCCCACCGCACCGCGCGTCACGACGAGCAGGCGGGTCGATGCGAGTTCCGGCGCGGCAAGGAACGCCTGGACGATGCCGAGGACACGGCCGACGAGACCCCGGACCCGTTCGGGACTGACGACGCCGTCGACGGCGTCGACGACCAGTACTTCCGGCATCGACGCGCCGGACCGCACCAGTTCCTCGATGTCCAGGCCCATGGCGACCGGGTGCGGGACGACCGCGGAGGTGGCCTCGGCCGTCGTCCCGGTCGGCTGCGCGGTCCATTCGACGGCGAACAGGGCGTCCGCCCCGTAATCGGCGCCGACGGCAGCCTTGACCTGGTCCTCGGCCACCGCCCGCAGTACGAGGGACTCGACCGACGCGACCGGGGCCCCCTCGCCGTCGGCGAGTTCCAGTGCCACCGATTCGGGTCCGGTGGGCGTCATGCGCACCCGCAGGGCGGTCGCGCCGGAAGCGTGCAGCGTCAGGCCGTTCCACGCGAACGGCAGGATGAGCTTGCCCTCCTCGGCCTTCCGCTCGGTGAAGGCCCCGCAGTGCAGCACCGCGTCGAGGAGCGCGGGGTGCAGTCCGAAGCCGGCCGCCGCCTCGTTGTCGTCCACCGGAAGCGCGACCTCGGCGTAGATGTCCTCTCCGTGGGTCCACAACGTGTTGAGGCCCTGGAACAACGGCCCGTACCCGTATCCGGCGGTCGCCTGGTCCGCGTAGAAACCGGTCAGGTCGACAGGCCGCGCGCCCTCCGGGGGCCACACGGCGGAGGAGGCGCCGGGAGTCGCCGCGTCGTCGGCCAGCTGGCCTCGGGCGTGGCGGACCCACGGGGCATCGGAGTCGGCGTCGTCCGGCCGCGAGTACACCGCGACCGGCCGCACGCCGTCCGCGTCCTCACCCACCGACACCTGGACACGCACCGCACCCGTGTCGGGGATCACGACCGGCGCCTCGATGATCAGTTCCCGCAGGGAGCGCGCACCCACCTCGTCCCCGGCGCGTACCGTGAGTTCCACCAGCGCGGTGCCCGGCAGCAGCACCGTGCCGGCCACCGAGTGGTCCGACAGCCACGGCTGCGCGGCCAGGGAGAGTCGGCCGGTGCACACGACACCGCCCGTGTCGGGAACGCTGATCACCGTGTCGAGCAGCGGATGTCCGGTGGCGAGCGCCGGGTCCCCACCGGACGGAGTCGGGTTCATCCAGTAGCGCTGGTGCTGGAAGGCGTAGGTGGGCAGGTCGATCCGGCGTGCACCGGTACCGGCGAAGACCTTCTCCCAGTCGACGTCGACACCGCGGGCGTGGAGCCGGGCAAGGGTGGTCATCAGAGCGCGGTCCTCGGGCACGTCGCGCCGCAGCGACGGCACGCACCCTCCCTCGGCCACCATCCCGGAGAGCACCCCGTCGGGGCCCAGCTCCAGGAACGTGGTCACCTTCCGCTCCCGCAGCGCACGCACACCGTCGTAGAAACGGACCGTGCCCCGCACGTGCTCCACCCAGTACTCCGGCGAACACAGCCGCTCGGCGTCCGCGACCTCGCCCGTCAGGTTCGAGATCACCGGGACGGACGGCGCGTGATAGGTGAGCGTGGACGCCACCCGGCGGAACTCCTCCAGCATCGGGTCCATCAGCGGCGAATGGAACGCGTGCGAGACCCGCAGCCGCTTCGTCCGGCGCCCCTCGAACCGGGTCAGCACCGCCTTCACCTCGTCCTCCACGCCGGACAGGACCAGCGACGCCTCACCGTTGATGGCCGCGATGCTCACCCCGGCCGTCAGCAACGCAGCGACCTCGTCCTCCGACGCCTCGACCGCCACCATCACCCCACCCACGGCAAGCTCCTGCATCAACCGGCCCCGCGCCACCACCAACGCCGCGGCATCCTCCAACGACCACACACCCGCCAGATACGCCGCCACCACCTCACCGATCGAATGACCCGCCAGGCAATGCGCCCGCACGCCCCACGACTCCACCAACCGGAACAACGCCACCTCAACGGCGAACAACGCCGGCTGCGCATACCGCGTCTCATCCAGCAGATCACCGCCCCCGAACACCACCTCCTTCAAAGACCCACCGAGGCTCCCGTCCACCGCGGCGCACACCTCGTCGAAAGCCTCCGCGAACACCGGATAGGCCGCATACAGCTCACGCCCCATCCCGACACGCTGCGCACCCTGACCCGTGAACAGCACCCCCAGACGGCCCCCGACCACCGCCTCCCCACGCACCGACGCCAGCTGCTCCCGCGCCTCCTCCACCGAACCCGCCACCACCACCGCACGGTGATCAAACCGAGCACGAGACGTCGCCAGCGAATACGCCGTATCCGCGAGGCTCAGCGCCGGGTTCAGCTCCAGGTGACCGGCCAGACGGCGAGCCTGCGCGGCCACGGCATCGGCTGTCCTGCCCGACAGGACGAGTGGCAGCAATCCGTGCGCGGCAGCCGGCTCGGACGCCTCACTCGCCACGGCCTCCGCGGCCTCTACGCCCTCCAGAATGACGTGCGCGTTGGTACCGCTGATGCCGAAGGAGGAGACGGCCGCCCGACGCGGGCGCTCGCCCTCCCTCGACCACTCCCGCGTCTCCGTCAGCAACTCCACCGCGCCCGCCGACCAGTCCACCTTCGGCGACGGAGCATCCACATGCAACGTCCTCGGCAACACCCCGTGCCGCATCGCCTCCACCATCTTGATCACACCCGCCACACCCGCCGCGGCCTGCGCATGACCAATGTTCGACTTCAACGAACCCAGCCACAACGGACGACCCGCCCCAGGACGCTCCTGGCCATACGTCGCGATCAGCGCCTGCGCCTCGATCGGATCACCCAACGACGTACCCGTCCCGTGCGCCTCCACCGCATCCACATCAGCGGCCGACAGCCCGGCACTGGCAAGCGCCTGCCGGATCACACGCTGCTGCGAAGGACCATTCGGCGCCGTCAACCCATTCGACGCACCATCCTGATTCACCGCACTGCCCCGCACCAGCGCCAGCACCTGATGACCGTTGCGCCGCGCATCCGACAAACGCTCCAACAGCAGCAGACCCACACCCTCGGCCCACGACGTCCCGTCCGCGCCCGCCGCAAAAGACTTGCACCGACCATCCGGCGCCAGACCCCGCTGCCGCGAGAACTCCACAAAACTCCCCGGCCGGGCCATGACCGCCACACCACCGGCCAGCGCAAGCGAGCACTCACCATTCCGCAGCGCCTGGACTGCCGAATGCAACGCCACCAACGACGACGAACACGCCGTGTCCACCGTCACCGCCGGACCCTCGAAACCGAAGGTGTACGACACCCGACCCGAGACGATACTTCCGGCGGCCACGGCTGCCTCGTAGTCGTGGTACATCACCCCGGCGAAGACGCCCGTCGGGCTGCCCTTCAGCGTGGTCGGATCGATCCCGGCCCGCTCCAGCACCTCCCACGACGTCTCCAACAGCAACCGCTGCTGCGGATCCATCGCCAACGCCTCACGCGGACTGATCCCGAAGAACGCCGGATCGAACTCCCCCGCGTCATGTAAGAACCCGCCTTCGCGGACGTAGGACTTGCCGGGCAGGCCAGGGCTGGGGTCGTAGAGGCCGTCGACGTCCCAGCCCCGGTCCTCCGGGAACGGTGTGATGCCGTCACGTTCCTCTGCGACGAGGCGCCACAGGTCCTCCGGCGAGGAGACGCCACCGGGCAGCCGGCACGCGGCCGAGACTATCGCGATCGGTTCGGACGAGGCCGCGATGACCCGGTCGCGCTCCTCCTTGAGCTGCTCGTTCTCCATGAGCGAGGCACGCAGTGCCGCGACGAGCTTCTCCTCGGACACAGACATACTTGAGTTCCTCCGTAGGCCGCGACGGGCTCAGTTGTTGGTGTTGCCCATCGCGCGTTCGATGAGGTCGGCGACGTCCATGTCGGCGATCAGGTGCGCCGCGTTCTGCCGCGCTTCCGGAGAGGCTGCCGGTGCCGCGCCCACGTCCGCGGCACCGGGGGCCGCAGCCACCAGGTGCATCAACTGGCGCAGCACGCCCAGCTCTTCCAGCCGCTTGAGTGGTACGGAGGCGAGAGCCTTGCGCAGCCCGGCCTCGTCCACGTCGGCGAGGTCCACGGGTCCGGTCGCAGCGTCCGGAACGAGTTCCGCGCGCAGGTGCTCGGTGATCGCGGTGGGTGACGGGTAGTCGAAGATCAGCGTGGCCGGCAGGCGGATGCCGGTCAGCCCGGCCAGCTTGTTGCGCAGCTCGACCGCGGTGAGCGAATCGAACCCCATCTCGCTGAAAGCCTGCCCCGGAACGATGTCGTCGGGTTCCGTGTGCCCGAGTACGGCGGCCACCTCGTCGCGGACCAGGTTCAACAGCGTCTCCGTCTGCTGCTCGTCCGGGAGCCGCGCCAGCCGGGCCGAGAGGGATTCGGCGGGTGCCGGTCCAGCGGTGGCGGCAACACGCCGGGGCCGGCGCACCAGGCCCTGCAACATGGGGACCAGTTGGCCGTTCCCCGCTTGCGTGGACAGTGCGGCGAGGTCGAACTTGATCGGTACCAGGGCGGGTTCGTCGCTGACGAGGCCGGCGTCGAAGAGCGCCATCCCCTCCTCCACGGACAACGCCCTGATCCCACCGCGCCGCATACGCGCCTGATCGGACCGGCCCAGCGAACCCGTCATCCCACTGGACTCACCCCACAACCCCCACGCCAACGACACCCCCGGCAAACCC
>NZ_BAABKC010000008.1:0-4759 GCF_039543625.1 Streptomyces similanensis
CACCACACCATCATCAAGCACACCAGCCACATGCACCACACCCGACAACGGCGCCCCCACCGGCACCCGACCCAACAACCCCACCACCGCCTCACGATCCGCCACATCACACGCCTCCACCACCACCTCCGCACCCGCCCGCTCCAACTCCGCCCGCAACTCCACCACACCCACAGCATCCACACCCCGCCGACCAGCCAACACCAAACTCCGCACCCCATGCACCGCCACCAAATGCCGCGCCACCACCGCACCCAACGCACCCGTACCACCCGTCACCAACACCGTCCCACCCCGACGAAACACCACACCACCATCACCATCACCCACCGACCCCAGCGATTCCACCGACACCCCAGCCCGCACCAACCGCGGAACAAACACCCCACCCGACCGCAACGCCACCTGCGGCTCACCCAACGCAACCACACCCGCCAACACCCCACCACCAGGCACCACACCCCCCTCACCCACATCCACCAACACCACCCGCCCCGGACTCTCCGCCTGCACCGAACGCACCAACCCCCACACCGCAGCCCCCACCGGATCCACCACACCACCATCACCCTCACCATCACCACCCACAGCACTACCCACAGCACCACCCACCGACACAGCACCCCGCGACACCACCACCAACCAACCCCCACGCGACCCCGCGAGAAACGACTGAACAACCGAAAGCACCCCAGCCGTCACCTCCCGCACCACCCCCGCATCCAACGACACCGACCGAGGCACCTCCACAACCTCCACCTCCGCCTCCACATCACCCACACCCCCAGCCACCGGCAACAACGACCACTCCACCCGGAACAACGAATCCCCGGACACCCGCAGTTGCTCATCCGCCACCGCCCGCAGCACGAGGGACTCGACCGACGCGACCGGAGTCCCCTCACCGTCGGCGAGTTCCAGTGCCACCGATTCGGACCCGGTGGGCGTCATGCGCACCCGCAGGGCGGTGGCGCCGGAGGCGTGCAGTGTCAGGCCGTTCCACGCGAACGGGAGGAGCAACCCCTCACCGTCGGGCTCACGCTCACCCAGGAAGGCTCCCGCGTGCAGCGCGGCGTCCAGGAGCGCCGGGTGCAGACCGAACCCGGCGGCCGACTCCACCTCACCCGCCGGCAACGCGACCTCGGCGAACACCTCGCCACCACGCCGCCACACCGCACGCAAACCCTGAAACACCGGCCCGTATCCATACCCGGCGGTCGCCTGCTCCGTATAGAAGCCGGTCAGGTCGACGGGCTGCGCAGCCTCCGGAGGCCAGACGGCGAAGTCGGCACCAGGTGCCGGTGCCTCGTCGGCGAGCTGCCCCCTCGCGTGGCGGACCCACGGCGCGTCGGAGTCGGCGTCGTCCGGCCGCGAGTACACCGCGACCGGCCGCACGCCGTCCGCGTCCTCGCCCACCGACACCTGGACACGCACCGCACCCTCATCGGGGATCACCAAGGGAGTCTCGATCACCAGCTCCCGCAGCGTCCCCGCGCCGACCTCATCACCGGCACGAACTGCCAACTCGACCAAAGCGGCACCCGGCAGCAGGATCGTGCCGGCCACGGCGTGATCGGCGAGCCACGGCTGGGTGCCGAGCGACAGCCGACCTGTGCCGAGGACACCGCCCGTGTCGGGGAGACTGATCAACGAGTCCAACAGCTGATGCCCGGCCGCGAATGCGGGATCACCGCTGGACACATTCGAGTTCATCCAGTAGCGCTGGTGTTGGAAGGCGTAGGTGGGCAGGTCGATCCGGCGTGCACCGGTACCGGCGAAGACCTGCTCCCAGCCGACGTCGACACCGCGGGCGTGGAGCCGGGCAAGGGTGGTCATCAGGGCGCGGTCCTCGGGCACGTCGCGCCGCAGCGACGGCACGCACCCTTCCTCGGCCACCATCCCGGAGAGCACTCCGTCGGGGCCCAGCTCCAGGAAGGTGGTCACCTTCCGCTCCCGCAGCGCACGCACACCGTCGTGGAAACGGACCGTGCCCCGCACGTGCTCCACCCAGTACTCCGGCGTGCACAGCCGCTCGGCGTCCGCGATTTCGCCCGTCAGGTTCGAGATCACCGGGACGGACGGCGCGGAATAGGTGAGTGTGGACGCCACCCTGCGGAACTCCTCCAGCATCGGGTCCATCAACGGCGAGTGGAACGCGTGCGAGACCCGCAGCCGCTTCGTCCGGCGCCCCTCGAACCGGGTCAGCACCGCCTCGACCTCGTCCCGGACGCCGGACAGGACCAGCGACATGTCCCCGTTGATCGCCGCGATGCTCACCCCGGCCGTCAGCAACGCAGCGACCTCGTCCTCCGACGCCTCGACCGCCACCATCACCCCACCCACGGCAAGCTCCTGCATCAACCGGCCCCGCGCCACCACCAACCCCGCGGCATCCTCCAACGACCACACACCCGCCAGATACGCCGCCACCACCTCACCGATCGAATGACCCGCCAGGCAGTCCGGCCGCACGCCCCACGACTCCACCAACCGGAACAGTGCCACCTCGACAGCGAACAACGCCGGCTGCGCATACCGCGTCGCATCCAGCAGATCACCGCCCCCGAACACCAGCTCCTTCAAAGAGCTGCCGAGGCTCTCGTCCACGGCGGCGCACACCTGGTCGAAGGCTTCAGCGAACACCGGGTAGGCCGCATACAGCTCGCGCCCCATCCCGGCGCGCTGCGCACCCTGGCCCGTGAACAGCACCCCCAGACGACCGCCGACCACCGTCTCTCCACGCACCGACGCCAGCTGCTCCCGCGCCTCCTCCACCGAGCCCGCCACCACCACCGCACGGTGATCAAACCGAGCACGAGACGTCGCCAGCGAATACGCCACGTCCGACAGATGCAACCCCGAACCCTCACCCAGGAACCCGGCCAGCCGCGCCGCCTGGGCACGCACCGCTTCCGGTGTCCGCCCCGAGACCACCAACGGCACCACACCCTCCGGCGCCCCCGCACGCTCCACCGGAACCGCAGGATCGGCAGGCTCAACCCCCTCCAGAATCACGTGCGCGTTGGTCCCGCTGATGCCGAAGGAGGAGACGGCCGCCCGACGCGGGCGCTCCCCCTCCCTCGACCACTCCCGCGCCTCCGTCAGCAACTCCACCGCACCCGCCGACCAGTCCACCTTCGGCGACGGAGCATCCACATGCAACGTCCTGGGCAACACCCCGTGCCGCATCGCCTCCACCATCTTGATCACACCCGCCACACCCGCCGCGGCCTGCGCATGACCGATGTTCGACTTCAACGAACCCAGCCACAACGGACGCCCCGCCCCAGGACGCTCCTGGCCGTACGTCGCGATCAGCGCCTGCGCCTCGATCGGATCACCCAACGACGTACCCGTGCCGTGCGCCTCCACCGCATCCACATCAGCGGCCGACAGCCCGGCACTGGCAAGCGCCTGCCGGATCACACGCTGCTGCGAAGGACCATTCGGCGCCGTCAGCCCATTCGACGCACCATCCTGGTTCACCGCACTGCCCCGCACCAGCGCCAACACCTGATGACCATTGCGCCGCGCATCCGACAGACGCTCCAACAGCAGCAGACCCACACCCTCGGCCCACGACGTACCGTCCGCACCCGCCGCGAACGACTTGCACCGACCATCCGGCGCCAGACCCCGCTGCCGCGAGAACTGTACGAAGGCGATGGGGGTGGACATCACGGCGACGCCGCCGGCCAGGGCGAGCGAGCACTCGCCGTTGCGCAGGGCCTGCATCGCGGAGTGCATCGCCACCAGCGACGACGAGCACGCCGTGTCCACCGTCACGGAGGGTCCTTCGAGCCCGAGGGCATACGAAACGCGCCCGGAGACGAGGCTGCCGGCGGCGACTGCCTCGTTGTAGTCGTGGTACATGGCGCCGGCGAAGACACCGGTCCGGCTGCCCTTCAGCGTGGTCGGATCGATCCCGGCCCGCTCCAGCACCTCCCACGACGTCTCCAACAGCAACCGCTGCTGCGGATCCATCGCCAACGCCTCACGCGGACTGATCCCGAAGAACGCCGGGTCGAACTCCCCCGCGTCATGCAGGAAACCGCCCTCCCGAACATAGGACTTACCCACACTGTCCGGATCAGGATCGAACAACCCCGCCACATCCCAACCCCGATCCTCCGGAAACGCCGTGATGCCCTCACGCCCCTCGACCACCAGCCGCCACAAATCCTCCGGCGACCCCACCCCACCCGGCAGCCGACACCCCATCGCCACAATCGCGATCGGATCCTCCGACACCGAGACGACAGACACACCCCCCGCCACAACCGAACCGACCAACGCCCCCTCACCCACCAACTCCCCGCACAAGAACTCAGCCAGCACACCCGGCGACGGATAATCGAAGATCAACGTCGCCGGCAACCGCAACCCCGTCACCGCGTTCAACCGGTTCCGCAACTCCACCGCCGTCAACGAATCAAAACCCAGATCGTTGAACGCCTGCCCGGCACCGATACTCCCCGCATCCGCATGCCCCAACACCACCGCGACCTCACCCGACACCAACTCCACCACAAGACGCCGCTGCTCGTTGACCGTCAGGCCCGACAGACGGTCGGCCAGGGAGCCGCCGCCGGCACCGCCCGCGCCGGCGGCCGCGATGCGGCGTGGGCGGCGGACCAGCCCTCGGAGCATCGACGGCAATTCATCGGTGGCTGCCTGCTGGGCAAGATCCGCGAGGTCGAACTTGACGGGTACCAGGGCGGGTTCGTCGCTGACGAGGCCGGCGTCGAAGAGCGCCATC
>NZ_BAABKC010000009.1:0-113886 GCF_039543625.1 Streptomyces similanensis
GAGTCCGGACACCGCGCCCCGGCCCTCGGTCGCCGGCCCGGCGGCCCGGCGACCGGTCACGCGCCGCGTCGGTCGGCGACGGCCCAGGAAGCGAGGGCGACGGCCCCGGCGACGCCGAACACGGACGGCCAGGCGCCGACCTTCTTGGCCAGCGGGTGCGACCCGGCGAACGCGGCGACGTAGCCGGCGGTGAGCGCACCGGCGGCCTTCCCGCCCGCCTGCCGGCGCCACTGCTGTGCGGCGGCGGCCCCGGCGACGGCCAGCACGGCCCCGCCCAGCTGCCGCTTCTTCGTCCACCGCGCCACGCCGTACCCGCCGACGAGCCCGCTCGCGGCGATCACCGCCGTAGGAACCTTCGCCATCACTTGCCTCCCGCAGAGACCGAACAGAAGCCGAACAAAGTGAGGCTAACCCGCACAGGGCGGCACCCGGCGGCCACCCCCGCGAGCCCGCGGCCGCCGGAGGCGACCGCATGAGACGCAGGTCACCTACACATCCCCCTCGGCGCTGTCACACATCCCCGCCGGGCTCCGTCGTACCGGTACCACCACCGAACAGGCCGCCCAGAACGGCCGAGACGACCAGTACGACCAAGGAGCCTTCGATGGAACCCCGTATCAACTTCTTCCAGAACGCCGTCGCCGCCAAGTTCCTGCGCCACATCAACTCGGCGGGCAAGGTGCTCACGGACTCGGGCCTGCCGGCCGCCACGCAGGAGCTGGTGAAGATCCGCGCCAGCCAGATCAACGGCTGCGGCTTCTGCACCGACATGCACACCAAGGACGCCGCGCACGCCGGCGAGACGGCCCAGCGCCTGCACCTGGTCGCCGCCTGGCGGGAAGCGAAGGTCTTCACGGACGCCGAGCGCGCGGCCCTGGAACTGACCGAGCAGGGCACCCGCATCGCCGACGCGGCGGGCGGCGTCACGGACGAGGCCTGGGAGAACGCGGCGAAGCACTACGACGAGGACCAACTCGCCGCCCTGGTCTCCCTGATCGCCCTCATCAACGCCTACAACCGCGTGAACGTCACCATCCAGCAGCCGGCGGGCGACTACCGGCCGGGGATGTTCGGCTGACGCCGCACACGAACCGACGAGCGTCGAGGACCGAGGGCCGGTACGGGAAACCGGCACCGATCTGAGCCCTCGTACTCATGCGCCCACCCCGCCCGCACAGACATCGTGGCCAGCATGAACCTGCCCACCGCGCCACCGGCGTTCGACGCGACGACCGGCCCCCGGCGACAGGACCGCGCCGACCTGGGCGCCGACATCGGCATCGGGTGCGCCCTGGTGTTCCTGGAGATCCTGGCCTTGGCGGTCGTCTTCGGCCTCTGGTTCCTGTCCGGCTTCAACCTGGACCCGGCCACGACGGTGAGGGCCGACTCACTCTGGGGCTACCTGGCCGCCGTCGGCGGCGTCGGCGCCCTCGCCGTCGTGGCGACGGCGATCGCCGCCCGCGCCAGGGCCTACGTGACGGTCGCGAGCCAGAGCGTCGTGGCGGCCGTGGTGTCTCTCGCCCTCTTCGGGGGATACGTGGCGCAGTCCCACGAGGACGCGCACTGCGAGACCGCCCCGAACGCGTGCCACGAGGGGCCGTCGAAACGGTGAGTGTCGCGTCCCGGCGCGATGGGTGCCCGTCCGACCTTGCTCGGACAGTTCGAGACCCGGGCGCTGGAGGTCGGCTCGCGAAGCCCGGGTCGGCGCATGTCAGGAGGCAAGGACGGCCCCGAAGAACCCCAGTGCGGGATCTTCGGGCGTCCCGACCAGCAGCGCACGGTCCAACAGGATGTTGTTGTGCTCGCAGCTCGTCTCCGGAAGCATCACGCAGGCGTGGCAGGCGGCGAGATTCGTCCCGGCCGAGCCGGCTGCCTCGGCCTCCATGCAGAGGGGGTCCGAGGAGCACCACTCGGCCCGGCGGATCGCCGAGCGCACCGTGCGGTCCAGGAGTTTCGGTTCGCCCTGGGCGACGAGACCGCCGAGGCTGCCCGCCGAGTCGCTCGTCGCCGTGTAGACGAGCACCCCGGCCATGTCGTCCGCGGCGTACAGACGCTCGCGCAAGGAGGCGGACGGGTAGCCCGCCTCGAGGCTCCACTCGTTGATGAGGACGTGAGCCAAGGTGTGCAGCAGCACCATGCGGGGAGTGGCCGGAGACGGCACGGCCCGACTCGGGTCGTCGGCCCGCTGCTCGAGCACCCGCTGATGGGCGCTGCGCATGTGCTCCCCCCGGGCCGTCACCGCTGTCGTCTTCTCCCAGGCGTCCAGTCGGTGCTCGTCCAGACGCAGGAAGACGCCCTCGCCCTGGACCTCCATGGCCGGAAGCCAGCGCAGAGGCTTCTGGGAGAGGGACATCTCCTTCACGTCGGTCGTCGACTCGGCGTCGACGAGGCGGGTGAAGGACTTCAGAGCCCGCACCTCACGGAGTTTCTTGACCAGCATCGGGCCCGTGATGCCCAGTGGCTGGAGCATCCTCGGGTCGCCGAGCGGCGTCTCGCAGACGAATTGTTCGTCACGAGAATGCTCGCTCTCGTCGTTGCCGGACCGCAGGCGCTCGTACTCCTTGTTGCGCAGGGCGCGGTAGCGGTGGTCGAAGCCGGGCGCCGCCTCGCCGTCCGGGTCCTCCTCGCGTTCCGCGTCGAGCAGGGCCATGACCTCGTCCAGCGGGAGCGGACACTCGCCCTTGAACGCACCCTTGAGGTAGATCGCGATGTGGTCCGGGTTGTCGAACTGACGGAGAGCGTCCCAGTGCTCCGCGAGCGGATCCGCACGGCCGTTGCTCCACGGCGGGATGGAGAGCGCCGACTTCAGCACCGGCTGCCACACCGACGAGGAACCGCGCTGCAGGGCGCGCAGGGGAAGCCCGCACCCGGCCGGGTCCGTGGCGGAGAGGCCGAGCCACGGCCGGGCGCCTCGGCAGGTGAGGCGCAGGTCCTTGAGTGCGTTCCTGCGGAAGGAACCTTCCATCGAGACCTCGTGCACCTGACCGCAGGTGCACGACACGACGATGGACCGGAGCGAGGAGGTGCGTCCGGTCGTGCGCATCCTGAGCTTGCCGCCGCACCTGCCGATCCTCGCGGCATCCCGGTCGCGCGAGCGGTGCACCCACTGCCAGTAGGGAAACTCGTCGAGGTGTCCGGCCTCGCAGGCGACGACGAAGCGGGAGGGGACGAGGTCCACCTCGCAGGTGCCGCAGACGCTTCGGCCGGCCGGTGGGGAGAAGTCGCGGTGCGGCTGGAGTTCGTTGCACTCGGGACACGAGTGCATCAGGGGGAAGCGGCGTACTCGGAGGCCGTCCTTGCTGGTGTCCTCGGACGCCGGTGGCAGCCGGAAGTGGTCGACGTCGAGCAGACGGGCCAGACGTCGCTCATGGACGACTTTCGACTCGCCCTTGCTCCAGCTCCGGTCGGCCTCGTCCAGACCCGAGACGATGAAGGACTCGTGGTCGACGGCGATGAGCGACCCGACACCGTACGTCGTGATCGCCTGCGCACGGCGGACCGTGCCCCGGCGGGGGAAGTTGTGGGCCGGGGTGTTGCCGTCGGCTGCGGTCCGGCGGCGGCGGCCGGGAGGCGGGGTCATCGGGTTCCCTCCATGAACAGGGCGGATTCGGCGTCCACGTCGCGCAGGCTCCACAAGGTGGACCACGCCTCGTGGTCCGTGGACTCGTCGTCGTACGACTTCAGGAGAGACGGAGCACGGTGGCCCCGCTTCCGCTCGAAGAGCAACTCGCCGTGGATGTCGGCTTCCTTGCACCACCGATCGACGAACTCGTCGAAGCGCTGCTCCACTGCCTCGGCCTCCGAGGGAGTGACCGCGAGGACGCGGTCGAGGAGCAGGGACCGGATATGGCCCCGCAGGACATGCTCGTAGGACTCGACCTGCCCGGCGGCCTCGTTGGGGCGGGCGGCCGGGATCAGGATGCGCGCGAGAGCGACGATCACCGCGTGCAACCCGCGTTCACGCGCTCGGGCGGAGAACGGGGTCACGGAGGTGGACTCGACCTCGCGGTAGAGGGCCGAGTGGTAGTGCTGGAAGTTCTCGTAGTGCGAACGGTCCCGGGCTCGCGCCGCATTGAGCATGACGGTGACCAGACCGGGATGGGCACGGCCGACGCGGCTCGTGGCCTGGATGTACTCGGCGGTCGTCTGTGGTTGGCCCATCACGGCCATCAACCCGAGCCGGTCCACGTCCACGCCCACCGCGATCATGTTGGTGGCGAGCAGGACGTCCACGGTGTCCTCGTCGGGGAGCCTCTTCTCGATGCCCTTGAGCCGCGTGGGGATCTCGCTGGCGTCGATCCGGCTGGTCAGCTCCGAGTAGTTGGCGACAGAACGCACCGCAACGCCTTCGCGCTCGGCGAGCAGCCCCAAGTACGCCACCACGTCGTCGTGGACCTGGAGTTCGGCCGCGGAGAGCAGCCGGAGACTGTTGAAGTAGCCGACGAGACTCCAGTACGCGTCGCGCACCTTGTCGTCGGTGTCCGCGTGCATGGCCCGGTGCAGCAGCGTGGCGTACGTGCGGATCAGCAGCGTCGACTGGCTTGTTCCAGGGGCCAGGAGACCGACATAGCGGCGGCTCGCCTTCTCCTCGGGCGCGGTCTCCACGGCGAACCACGAGTCGCGCGAGTCCAGGCCGGCGGGCGGGAACTGTCGTACCTCACGAGCGAAGAGATGGCGGCCCTGGTCGGCCGCGCGACGGATGGTCGCCGTGGAGGCGATCACCTTGGGACGGTCGGCCAGCGCGTCCACAGCGGTCTCGTAGAGGCCGGTCAGGGTTCCCAGAGGGCCGGAGATGAGATGGAGTTCGTCCTGGACGATCAGCTCCGGGGGAGGAGTGTCGTCCGTCGGGTCGTTCAGGTTGAAGAGGGCCGAGGTCGCCGGGCGCCACGGCATCGAGGCGAACTTGTCGACGGTGGCGATCACCAGCGTCGGCCGCGCGTCGTACACCGCCTCGTCGATCAGATGGACGGGGAGCCCGCCGGCGAATTCGCAGTCCGTTCCGGGGCAGCGGATGTACATCCGCTTCGCGTCCTCGTCGGCCTCGTAGTCCCGGGCATCGAGTCGGGTCCCGCACCAGGGGCAGGCGTGCAACTGGACGGGGTTCTCGGTGGCGAGCCGCTTGTCGAGGTCGGCGCGCAGGTCGTCGAGTCTGGTGGCGGCCTCGGCCAGCGTGTTGGGTGTGGCCGAGCGCCCCACCCACATACCGACGGAGAACGGCTCGTCGCCCAGCTCGGGCGTGCGGCGCCGCATGTGTTCCATGGCGCACAGCAGGATCGCCGCACGCTCGAACTGCTGAAGGGTGAGCAGCCGGAGCGTATAGCGCATGAGGACTGTGACGCCGCCGCCGTCGGCGCCCCTGCGGATACGGCGCAGGAAGGACGTCAGGGCGATCAGCCCGAGGTAAGCCTCCGTCTTGCCACCACCGGTCGGGAACCAGAGCAGGTCGGAGATCTTCCGGTCGTCGTGCTCGGGGTCGTCGATGCCGGCCGTGCAGAGCAGCACGAAGGCGATCTGGAAGGGGCGCCAGCGCCCGGCGGACGGGTCGGGACTGCCGACGCACCCGCTCTTCACCCACGCGCTGCGGGCCCGCTGGTCGGCCATGGCACGGTTGGCGAGTCGGAACGCCCGCATCAGGTCGGGCTTGTCGCGCAGCAGTCCGATGCCCTCGCGGATCCGGCCGAGTGCCTCGTGACAGGCGTCCACCTGGTCCCGCGCGGGCTGCCCGTGAGGACCGCCCGCCAGAGAGTCGGCCTCGGCCGACTTGCGGGCGATCCAGTCCTCGTACCCCGTGGCCAGCGCCTCCAGGGCGGCCAGGACCGCGGCATCGGACTTCTCTGCCAGGCCCAGCATCGACAGCGACGAGCTGTCGATCTCCGGGTTCGAGTCGGTCAGCAGCACCTCCACACTGGGCAGGAACTCGCTGCGCACCTCCGGGACGGCGGCCTTCTCCGCATCGGTCACGCCGATCGGTGATGGGATCCAGTCCCAGGCGGCGGCGCAGCCGTGACCGATGGCGAAGGTCGGGGCATGACGGTGCAGCAGTCGACCGGTGGCGATCTCCGGGTCGTGCGCGGCAGCCGGGGCGGGGCGCTCGACGAACGCGCTGGAACCGTCGGCGGCCCAGATCGTGAGCCCGCACTGGAACAGGGCGAAGGCGTCCTGGAGGTCCCGCTCGCCGACTTTCTGCCTGTTGATCAGTGTGACCGTGATGGTCACCGTGCCGGTGATCGGATCAGGTCGGCGGACGATGACGTGCAGCGCGACCTTTTCCGGCACGAGGTCGATCAGGTCGCCCGGGGTGGGGACGGTGACGTCGATGCTCTGTTCCGGAAGCTGTAGTTCCTTGCGCCGCCACCGCTCCTTCTGCTCCGTGACGGTCCGGGCCTCGGCACGGCGGACCGGGACCGGATTGCCGTCGGCGTCGGTGGGCTCGTAGACCGCAGCGCGCGTCGAGACCACGATCGTGTCGTTTATGGAGGGGGCGACCGCGAAGGTCAGCCCCATGGAGGACGGGCGCTTGTCGCCCGAGACACCGGCTTCCTGCGCGGCCCCGGACTCCTCGGCGTCCTCCCGAGGGAGAACGGGCACGATGTCCGAACCGTCCTGTTCGGCAGCGTTCTCGGCCCTCCGCTCCCGCGAGGCACGGGGATACAGCACACCGGTCAGATAGCGGTCGATCGGCGCGTCCTGAGCGAGGACCTCTGCCCGGTCCTCCGACTCGGACTCCTCGGTGGGGCCGAAGAGTTCCCTGCACAGCCCGACGAGGAGCTCCTCGTCCCGCACCCGGTAGTGCTCGGAGTGCCGACCTGCCACGTGCGTCATACGCCCTGCTCCTCTTCGTCGTCGGCCCGCCGGAACATGCCGATGCCGGTGATCCTCGGCGCGATCCACACACCTCGGTCGCCGAGGCCGGCGTTGGCACCGGCCGCGACGCTGCCCGTCACCGTCTCCAGGGTGTCGATCCGCAGGCCGTGGATCTCGTCGGGCCACCAGGGGTCCCACGTCCGGTTCACTTTCTGCACCCGGAACAGCTCCTGTCGAAACCGCTCCGACGCCTCGCCTATCTCCCGTCCCCGGTGCAACAGGGCGTACGGCGGGCTCTGCGCCTCGCCCGCCGGCAGGTCGTGAAGCTTGCGCACCAGCACCTCCTGACCGGGTTCGGCCTCCCGCAGGAGATAGGCCTGGGTCGCCACGGCGTCGGTCGCGTGACCGGGCGGGTCGTCCCGGCAGACGTCACCGGCCTCGGCCACCACGCCGTACCTGTCGTACGACCGCCATCCACCGACGTAGCGCCGACCGTTCTTGCGGTTCCCCGCCCTCCTGATGATCGGCAGGTCGGGGGAGTGGACGTGGTAGAGATCCTGCCGCGCGCGGGTCATCGCCACGTACAGGGCCCGGACCTCCGCGGGAAGGTCCGCCTCGTCGCCGTACTGCTTCCGTAGTTCGGCGACGGTCGGTGGAGTCAGCACGACCACCCGGTCGAACTCCAGCCCCTTGGCCCGGTGCACGGTGGAGACGACGATCCGCGCGGTCTCCGGGTCGGTCGCCTCGTCGGGGAACCGGCCGTCGGCGACCAGGCGGCGAAGCCGGTCCAGATCCAGCGCGGTGCGCCCGGGCGAGCGGGTGGCGCGCCGCAGCACCGTCCACAGGACGCCGGCATTCGGTTCGTGGGGCAGCGGTATCTCCTCCAGCAGAGAACGGAACCGGTCCTCGGTCAGACCCGTCGCCTCGGTACGGCGCAACAGCTCGGCGACCCAGTACGGCACCGGGTGATCCTCGAGAGGACGACGCAACCGGTGCCCGATGCCGTTCTCGTGGAGCAACCGGGAGACCACCAGGGCCTGTCGGTTGTCGCGGGTGAGGACGGCACAGGTGTCGTCGAGGTCTCGCAGACCCTGGAGCGTGTACTCGTCGGTGAGGTCGCCCAGCGCGTTCGTCGGGTCCAGGAGCAGGTCGCGCAGTTCCTCGTAGAGCGTGGCGGCCTCGTCCGCGTCCCGGACCTGCTGGAGCCGGGGCCCGTACGGCAGCGCGATCCGCGCCTCCGGGGTGACGGCTCGGAAGTTCTCGGTGAGTTGCAGCTCCACCAGGTCGTCGGGGTAGGAGCGGCGCAACCATTCGAAGAACCGTCCGGTCTCGTCGTGGCGTTCGGCCGGGTCCTCGATCTGGAAGCCGTACACGGACTGGGCGGCGTCACCGACCACGGTGAAGCCGCAGCTGTCCTGGTAGCGGTCGAGCAGGGCCTCCACCAGTTCCCGGCGGTCGCCCAGCAGGTCCTGTACCTCGTCGATCACCACATGGGACGGCGGGATCGAGTCGCCGGACTCCAACGCGCC
Source organism: Streptomyces similanensis (assembly GCF_039543625.1). NCBI lineage: Bacteria > Bacillati > Actinomycetota > Actinomycetes > Kitasatosporales > Streptomycetaceae > Streptomyces > Streptomyces similanensis. The sequence continues at coordinate 8,334 of NZ_BAABKC010000009.1, forward strand.
CTGCTCGACGGCTTCCGCCGCGGCCTTGATCCGTTCGTCGAAGGAGGTCGTGGCCCAGTCCCGGTCCGGGTAGGCGTGGGCGAGCGTCCCGTACGCCCAGGCGTCGAAGGTCTGGGCGCGGACCCGGCGGGCCCGGTCCCCGTGCCGGGTGATGCGCTCACGCAACTCGCGGGCCGCCGCCCGGGAGAACGTGAGCACGAGGATGTCGGTGGCCTCCAGTGCCTCCTCCGGATCCTCGTGGCCGCACAACGCGTCGAGTCGACGCACCAGCGTGTGCGTCTTGCCCGCGCCGGCCCCGGCGGTGACCAGGACCCGTGCGTCCCAGGGCTGCTCGACGACGGTCCGCTGCTCGGCGGTGAGCGGCGGACTGTCGAGGTAGACGTCGGTCACTTACGGCTCCAGAGGTGCTCGAACTGGGTGAAGGCGAGCTTGGTGTCGAAGTTGGAGATGTTGTCACTGACGTTCAGGATCAGGCAGGTGTCCTTGCCGCCGTTCCTGGGGCCGCGCAGGCCGCGTCCGATCATCTGCTGGTAGACGTTGTGGCTGTAGACCGGTCGTGCCACGACCACGACCCGGGTGGCCGGCGCGTCGAACCCCTGGGTGAGGACACCGTAGTTGGTGAGCACACGGATGCGGCCCGTCCTGAAGTTCTCGATCCGCGTCCGACGGTCCTGCGCACTGGTGGTCGAGTCCACGGCGGCGGACGGGACATCTCGGTCGTTGAGCATGGCCGCCAGATACTTGGCGTGGTCGACGGAGGTCGCGAAGAGCAGCGTCGGCCAGTCCGGCGGCAGGTCGGCCACCGAGTCGACGATGCGCAGGCTGCGCTCGTGGTCGTCGGCCAGCCGTTGCTCGGCGGCACGGGACAGCATCGCCATGCGCTCGGCGTGCGTCTTCTCGTCCTGGCTCAGCACGATCCGACCACCCTCCAGGGTGCGGTGCTCGACCTGGGCGAGCATGCCCCACTCCTGCAGGTCGCGGTACGGGTCACCGGAGGGGAACACGCCCTCGTCGAGGCGCCGGTTGCCGAAACGGGTGACCAGCCGGCGGGTCTCGTCCTCGTTGGTGTTGCGGAACGGAGTGGCGGTCAGGCCGAGCAGATGCCGGTGGGTCTCGTACTGGGTCAGGCCCAACAGGCTCAAAATCTCTGTGTACCGCTTGGAGATGGCGGTGTGCGCCTCGTCCACGATCACGAGTGCGGGATCGCGCAACCACGCGTACTGGTCGGTGCCCAGGCACCGCTCCAGTTTCGCGTCCGTGGCCACCACCAGGTGAGGGTGATCGACGACGTTGCCGACCTCGTTGCTGCTCCACAGTCGACTGATGGTCAGCGGCCGCTCGGCACCGACCTTGTTCCAGACGAACTTCCAGCTCTGCACGGCCTGTTCGCACAGTTCCTCGGTCTGCGCGATCCACAGCAGCGGACCCTTGAGGTCACCGACCCGCTTCACCCAGCGGATCACGGCCTCGGCGGTGACCCGTGTCTTGCCGGCGCCGGTGGGCAGGGACAGCATGCCGCGCTGCGGGGCGAGCCGGTCGAGCAAGGTGGAGATGTTCCGGACCAGGTCCTCCTGGTAGTCGTGGAGCCTGGGGAAGTCACGGGGGCCCTCGACGGTCTCGAAGGGAGGCGGCGAGGGAGTCCTGGAACCGGCGAACGTGACGGGCAGGCGCAGGTCGGAGACGAACGCGATGGCCGCCGACGAACCACCGTAGGCGACCGGGGCGTTGGGGAAGCGTGCCTGGATGTCCCGGGCGTGCTGCTGGAGCACCCCGTCGCCGTGCGCGTTGAAAGCCATCTGCGCGATGCGGCGTCCGGACGGTTCCGCGCCGCCGGTCGCCTGCAGCTCGGCGTCCATCAGTCCTTCGGGCAGGCCGGCCCTGAGGGCCTCCGCGCCGATCAGCAGTTCGAGCTTGACCACGACGTCCTCGGCTTCGCGCACAGCCTTCTGCGCGGCCTTCAGCGCGCTGTCCTTGGCCATGCGGTCCTGGTGCTCCAGCACCGCGCGGCAACCGGCCGCGCCGAGGCCGAGGCCCAGCTCGCGGTCGATCAGCCGCAGCATGGGCTCCGGCTCCCGCGGCACGCGGATCTTGACCGTGCCGTCCTGGCGCACGGCGTCCAGGGGGGAGGCGTGCGTGCCGTTGGGCGTGCGCGTGACCTCCTCCAGCTCGGTGCACCGCTGCACCATGCTGTTCCGGTTTCCGCTGTTCAGGCGCTGCCGCAGAGCGGGGAACAGCTCGACGAGGGGCACGGGGTCGCCCTCGACCACCTCGCGGGTCTCCCGACTGATCACGTCGGAGTAGCGGAGCATGCCCCACTTCTCGACCATCAGCTCGGCGTCCTCGGCGGTCGGCACGAGCAGGGCGGGGAGCTGTTCGGCACGCAGAGCCCGGTACTCGGCGGCGCCGACGGCGAGGGTGATCTCGTCGTCGGGACGGGTGCCCCAGGTGTCACCGATCCGGCAACGGGTCAGCGAGTCCTCGGGGAAGTCCGCCCCGAACCGGGTCAGCATCACGTAGGTGGCGCCGACGAAGGCGTCGTCCTCACTGCGGGACACCTCGTGGAGAAGAGCGTCCCAGCGGTCGGCGGGGACCTCCTCGACGGTGATCGGCAGCCGCAGCTTGCGGGCCTTCTCGGGGGAGATGTCGGCGACCGGCAGTACATCGCGGTAGGCGGCGAGCTGAGGACCGACGGCCTCCGCCAGCGGCTTGATCCCCTGGGAGGTGGCGACCCTGCCGTGCTTGCGCAGCATCCACCGGATCGGTGACATCACCGCCTGCCGAGTGCTGGTCTGGGCGCCGAACTGTCGCGTCCAGTTGTCCACGACGGCGTCGTCGGGCAGCGCCTTCAGGAAGGCGGCGCGGGACTCCTCGGACAGATTGCGGAAGAGATGGAGAGGACCACCGATCGCGGCACCCTCGACCTTCATCCGGTTCAGCGAAGGGCGGGGGGCGTGGCTGTCCAGGGTGCGCAGGTAGGACGCGTGGACGGCTGCTCGGTACTCCTCGAACCACGCCTCGTCCGCCTGCGGTTGCACGCCGCCGGCCGGCCGGTCCCGCAGGCCGATCAGGGAGAAGAAGGACGTGTCGTCGGAGTGGAACGTCATGTCGACGGCGACACCCGGATCGCGTTCGGCGTCGACCACGACGCCGGGCAGCATGCAGTCCCCGACCGGCCGGAAGTGCTTGTCGGTGGTTCGTACCCGGAGCGTCGAGCGCGGATCGGGCACACGCTCCAGGACCTTGTGGGCCAGCCGACGGATGCCGGCCTGGCGGAACAGTTCCCAGAAACGCTCCCAGTCCGACTCACCGTAGTGGTCGAATCCCTGGTCGAGGACGCTGGCGAATCGCCCCTCGACGTCGGCCTCGCGGACGCCGAGGACATTGAGCGCGTGCGCCAGGGACGGGTCCTGGGCCAGCTCGTCGACGACGTACACCGTGGACTCGCGCAGCCCGTCCTGATGCTCGGCCCGGCGGAACACCTTGCCGGGTACGGGGGCGACCAGCCCGTGCTCCTCGGTGAGCACGATGTGGGCCTTGCGTGCCTCGTCGGCGAAGGGGGAGCGCTTCTCGATCATGTCGGCCAGGATGCGGACGGCCACCGCCGACCCCTCGGCGGTGCCGTCCGCGACGAGGGCCTCCAGCCAGTCGCGCACCTCGGCCCGTTCGTGTCCGGCGGCGAGGAGGATGTGCTCGACCTTGCCGGAGCGCAGGGCGTCGGCCTCGACGCTCGGGTGCAGCCAGTCGGAAGGACGTCCGGGGCACTCGTGCCACATCCGCAGCCATCGCGTCAGCTGCTTCAGATCCTTGTCCAGTCGCGGGTGGACGTGCAATTGCCCGGGAACGCGCAGGACGCCGTCCTGGTCGGGCAGCGAGGGGTGCGTGGCGGTGCGGGCCCAGATCTCCCGGGTCAGGAACTCGTCGGCCCAACTGATCGATTCCCTGACACGGCCGGGCAGCAGGGGGAGGTAGGCGGCCGGGTCCTCGGCCGGGGTCAGCGCGGGGAGAGAGTCGACGACGAGCTTCGCCGACATCCGGATCATTTCCTGGTTGAAAGGGGAGGAGTCGAGCAGGTTCTGGCGGTCCTCGTTGGTCTTCCAGGCGCCGTTGAGAATGCCGCTCAGCGACATCTCGTACTTGGTGGGGAAGAAGGACCAGAACTTGCCGCGACGGCGCGAGCTGGACGATCTGACGTACAGGCCGCTCTCGGGGTCCCGCTCCAGCGTGGGAACGGCCCAGGACAGGTCGAGCGAGACCCGGTCGTGCAGCTCTCCGGCGTCCGCGCGGGCGGCAGGGCCCGGCTCGTGCGTGGTGGTGAACACGCGCCATCGCTCCGTGGAGAGGGCCTTCCCCGTGCGTTCCTCGGTCACGGTGTGCAGGTCGCCGGCCTGCTGGGCGGTCAGCGTACGACGCGCCAAGGGCCTGGGGCGGTGGTCCTCCAGCACGACCGTGGCGACGTGCGGTGAGAAGAGCTGGAACCCGACCGGGAACTCCTCGCGGGGCTCACCGTGGTCCTTGCCACGACTGCCGTGCATGTCCTTCCCCAGCCGGTCGTCGGCCTTGGGGAGCAGCGGGAGCCGGACGACCGTGGTCGCCCAGGTCAACAACTTGTCCAGCACGGGATCGGAGGCGCGTTCGGCCTGCATGTCGAGCGGGCGGGCCATCCGCAGGACGGGGGCGTCGAACTCCGGGCCGTAGCGCTCCGTCACACCGGGCACGGCCTTGATCTGCTCGTAGGACCAGGCGCGGTCGAATCCGAAACTCCCGGTGCTGCTGAAGAATTCCGGTGCGTCGGTCACCACGAGAACAGATTTCACCCCGACACCGAACCGCCCGATCTGCCCGCCGCGCTTCTTCGACATACTCATCCGAAGAATGGTCTCCGCCCCTTCCGGGGTGACCGGAGTTCCCTCGTTGGCGCAGTAAAGGTGCGTCTCCGTGAGAACCACCTGGACACGCCCTCCAGGCGCGTTCGCGATTTCGTCGGCCGCGTTCTGCACGAGTTCGAAAAGCTGACGGTCGCCGTATCCGCCCTGCGTGATACGGCGCTCCCCATTGGCGTGTTCGGCCACGAGGCCGGGATCCACGGCATACGTCTGCAGTACTCGGGCGGACTGTTCGAGAACGGTTTCGATCACCGCGGAGGACGAGGACGGCACGATTGCTGCGCTCCTGATGTCAAAGGTGGGTGAAAGTCTGGGTGATGGGCCGGCTCGCCGGCTGTGCTCGAGCCGGCCCATGCATGATTCATCGCGTGCCGGTGGCCGGAGCGTCTCACCGATGGTCGAGGAAACGCTGGTCATGTGGGGTGGGGCACCCGGCGTCAGACATCAGGAGGGTCATCAGGGGGGTCCTCGTCCGGCAACTCCTGGACGGCCTCGGCCAGGTCGGGGAACCCCGCGAGGAAATCGTCATCCGACAGTTCATGTCGGCTCTGAATCTCCGCAGCGACGGCCTTGCTCGTCGCCCACTGAAAGGCTAGTTCTATCGCACTCCGCTCCCGCTGAGAGAGCAGTAAGGGAAAACAGTCGTCTTCATTCACTGAGGCCCCGCCCCTGTCAAGTCATGTCCTGGTAATTGCACAGGGGTGTCATCGGGCCACGCCCCCGTGAAGCAAGATGGCTTCTGTTGTGGGATTCACTCCCGTTGATCACGCTAGCGGGTCCACCATCCGGGCCGCCAGTACTTCCCAAAAATGTTTCCACGCAAGGCCGTCGACCCCGTGTGGATGCACTCCTCCCCTTGTCGCCCGGCCTCCAGATTTCTGGTTCGCGAGCGAGTCGGATTTCCCAACGTCGGTGACCATAGCGGGGTTCCGTGGGGTCGGCAACCCCAACAGCCGTTCGATGCACAGGAGTTCAGAGTCTCGCGTTTTCGAGGTGGACACAGAAGGGGGCGAAGGTTGCGAACCGGATGATTCGGGCAGGCGGATGGAGCTGGTCGGGGATCCCGTCCGGTTAACTCTTGGTTGACGTGATCGCGATCGTCAAATTAGCCTTCCTCGTACGACTTGAGGAAGAGCAGGTGGCGCGTGGAGACAGGTGAGGAGTTCGGGCCGTGGTTGTCCCGGCAGCTCAGGCTCGCGGGGAAGACACAGGCCGAACTGGCCAAGGAACTGGGGTTGACCCGAGCCGCCGTCTCCGCGTGGATCGCCGGACGGTCGACCCCGCGTCCGACGGTGATGACGGACATCGCCAAGGCGCTGGGTACGGACGTCGGTACGGTCCACACCCGTACCACCGACACCCAAGCCGGCCTCCCCGTCACCTGGTACCACCGCCCCGGCTACTCCGACGGCGGACGTGACCTGGGCAATGCCGCGGCCTTCGCCTTCGACGCCGACGTCCAGGTCCTCGCCCGCGAGACGTGTCAGAACAGTCTCGACGAGCGGTTGACGGAGAACGGCCGTCCCGTCCGTGTCCGCTACACCCTGCACGAGCTGACCGGCGAGCACCTGGACGCCTTCCGTGAGGCCATCCTCTGGAACGACCTCTTCCCGCACTACTCCGCCGTCTCGGAGCTGGCCGGCAACCAGAAGGTCGGTCGGGTCGTCGACGCCGGTGTGCGCGACATGTACGAGAAGGGCCGCCTGGTCCTCCTGCGGGTCGACGACTACAACGCCTCCGGGCTCACCGGTGACGACTACGCGGACGGCAAGTTCGCCGCCGTGGTCCGGCGCCAGCTCGAAAGTCTGAAGTCCGGTCCCGGCGCGGGTGGTTCGTACGGTCTGGGCAAGGCGACCCTGTGGGCGACCAGTGCGCTCGGCCTCGTGCTCATCAACTCCACTCTGTCGGTGCCGCACGAGGGGCGGACCGAACGACGGATGATCGGTCGTCTCGAACTGCCCTGGCGGGAGGTCGACGGACGCCCCTACGCGGGACCCGCCTGGTTCGGACGTCCTGACCCGGATTCACCGGGCGCCGAGGTCGCCCGTTCCTGGTGGGCGGACGAGGACACCGTGGCCCGCCTGCATCTGGGCCGAGACGGCGAGGAACCCGGTACGTCCTTTCTCATCGTGGGGGCGCACGACGTGGCCAGTCTCGAAGGGGACTCGGCCGATCAGGACGAGAAGCCTCGCGACGAGGAGGGTTCCGAGGACACCCGCGACATCGAGAGGATGCACGAGCGCCTGGTCGAGGCGTTGGGCCGCGACTTCTGGGCCGCCATGATCGGTGGTGGCGGCCGACTCCCCTTGCTGGAGGTCTCGGTCCGCGCTCTGCGCAACGGCGACGAGGTCGTACCGGAGACGATGGTGGACCCGTCCGTCGAGCAACCCTCCCGAACCCGTGCCCTGCGGGCTCACTACGAGGGCACCACGGTGGATCGGCTCACCGAGGCCGGACAGGTGGCGATCAGGAACGTGCCGCTGAAGTTGCCACTGGCCGGTGGCACCCGCGGGACGCTCGGCACCCATCAGGCGGTCCTGCTGGTCACCGAGGCCGCGAGCGACAAGGACACCCCCAAGAACCAGGTGCACTCGCTGCGCGGCAACCGCATGACGGTCAAGAAGGCCACGGTCCAGAACCTGCCGCTGGGCACCAATCCCTTCCAGGCCGTTCTCCTCGTGGGGGAGGCCGCCGGGGAGACGGCGCCCTTCGCGAAAGAGGCCGAGGAGTTCCTGCGGGCGGCGGAACCGCCGGAGCACGACCGGTGGGGGCAGACGGAGGAGCTGATTCTTCGCTGGTCCCCCTCCGCCTATCGGCGGATCAACAATCTGACCACCGAAGTCAACAGTGCGGTCAGGGAACTCGTCGCCCGCCCCAGACGCGGCAGAGGCGAAGGCGGCGAGGCACTGCGCAAGGCGCTGACCGTCAAGAGCCGTCCCAAGGCGAAGGCGCCCTCTGGCCCGGTGGTCCCGGTGCTGGACGGGCTCGATGCGACGGTCGGTGACCACGGGGAGTGGCTGATCACCGCGGAAGTGAGCATCCCGCGCGGCGACGAGATCGTTCCGATGGTGCCGATCGCCCAGATGGATGTCCGTTCCGGGGGGCGCCCGAGGCTGGATTGGGCGCAACTCGTGGCTGTCGAGGGCTGCGAGGTGGAGGACGGCACCCTGCGCTTCCCGCCCGGCACACGCCGTGCGAAGTTCCGGGGAGCCACCGACGTCTCCAGCCATCCTGTGAGGACCACGCTCACCCGCCTCGTCCTCGAACTGCGTGCCGGCAAGGGGGCGTGACACGTGAAGATCTATCCGTACAAGCGGCTCAATCGTCCGATCACGCTTCGGGTGACGTCGGTCTCCCTGAAGCTCCCCGACGGCACCCGTGACCCATTGGACACCAGCGCCTACTCGACTCAGGAACAGGTCGTGGCCCTCGGCGTCGCGGGCCGCACGGACTGGGTGAGCGCCACGATCGGTCTCTCGGCCACCCTGCCGCCCGGCGCCGACGCCCCCGACGCGGCGTGGTCCGGTCTGCGCGTCCTCGCCGTTTCGACCGACGGCGAGACCAATGTCCGCACCTCGACGTCCCTCACCCGTGACACGGAGGACAGCCGCGACTGGTCGGGCTCTCTGGAGGTGCTCCGCGACGACCATCTGGGGCGGGCTTCCCTCGGCGTGTACGCCGTCGGCACGGTCGACGGGGTCGAAGGAAGGTCGATCGCCGAGACCGATAGGAGCTGGGTCGTCGACACGGTGTCCGACGAGCCGGTCAGGGGCCTGCGCCTGGACGTCCGGAAGGCGTCGTTCAGCAAGAGCTCCAGGGAATGGCTGCACGCCTACGCCGACGCGCCCTGGCTCGTGGACACCACGGCCCGGGTCCCCACGGTGTTCGTCAACACCGACATCGACGGGATCGTCGGCCTGTTGGACAGCAGCGGATCCGGTGTGGACAGCAGGGTGCGCGACCTCCTCGTCGCCCAGATGGCCACGGACGTGTGGACGGCGGTGTTCCATGCCGCCATCGGCGACCTGGAGACGGAACCGGACGGCGGTCCGGTCTTCCCCACCGACTGGCAGGGCGAGGTGCTGCGGGAGATGCTCCCGGACGTCGTCCCCGGTGCGCATGTGGAGGAGGCCCTGCGACTGGTTCACCGCCGGCGGACCGGCGAGTCGGGCTGGGGCGAACTCCAGACCCGAATCCATTACGCGGCGGTCCGGCGTGCCGAGGCGGCCAGGGCGGTGGGCTACGTCATCCGCAGTCTGGAACGGACCAACAGGGAGAGCGAGACGTGATCACCCAGCCTCACCACGTACCGGAGCGTCTGGCGCTGCTCTCCGGCCCGGCCGTCGACACCTTCCTCACCGAGGGGCTGCTCAGCGGTGAACAGGTCCACAGCGGCATAGATCTCGCCAAGGCCGTCGAGCCGCTCCCCGAGGACGACGCCAGGTGGTGGGTCGAGCCGATCCGCAGCCTGGTGGAGGACGCCATGTTCGAGTTCGGCAAGGACCGGACCCGGGCCGACGCCTGGCTCGCGCCGCGGCTCCACGCCACCTTGCGTCTGACGAGGCGGGAAGCGGCGGACAAGCGTCTGTGGAACCACCTGGCGTTGGCTGTCGCCCCCGACTATGTCGTGTGGCGTCACCTGGCGGAGCCGGCACGACGCGTTGCCGCGGAGCGCTTCCGCGGCCCTGCGGACCGGCAGTGCTTCTCCCGTCTGTGGTGGGCGGCCGAACTCTTCAGGAACGGGCCGGACTACGAACCGGTCGAGATCGCCTGTGGCAACCAGGATCTCATCCACACCGTTCTTCGGAACGACTTGATCGACCACCGTCCCACGGCCCAGGCGCTGGTACGCCTTCTCAAGGATGGAAAGATCACCACCGGCCGTGATGTCAACGGACTGAGTATCGCCGTCAACGCGGCCGGAGCGACCTTGATCTACGACGTCCTGGCACCGGACGAGCCCAGGGACCCCGCTCGTCTGCGGGACTGGATCGCGGAGGCGGAGACGGCCCCACCGGTCTCGCGCCATGTCCTTCCGGAGGGGCCGGACGAGGAGCCCGTCCCCGAGCAGTCCCTGGCTGTGCTCACCGACTACTTCGCCGACCTGTTCGAGACCGCTCCGGTCAGGGGCAGGAAGGGCGAGGACTGACCCGACGATCTCCGATCACCGCTGCGACGTCTTCTTGCGCGACCGCGCCTGCTCCTCGGGGCGGCGTGGACAGCGGGCGGTGCGGTCGTTCGCTGTCGCGCAGCTGTGGCTCCGCAACTTGGCCCGCCGCTACGGTTCCTGGTGCGGAGGTCGCGCCGCCGCTGCTGCGGTTCCATTCCTTCGCCGCGTAGGCGTGGTGGGTCGGTTCGGGTGGCGAAGGCTCGCCGAATCCCTATCTCGGCGCGCCCCCATGACGCTTCTACGGTGGGGACCGGCTCCAGGACGATGACATCGTGAGGTCGGGCCCCCGGTTCGGGCTCCTTGGCGACCTTCGCGGCGGAGCCGCCCGCCTCGCCCGCCATGATTCGCCTGATGCAGCTCTTGACCTCTTCCAACGCCTTGCACCCGGAACCACGTCCCGCCACCGAGTACGTCCGACACGGGGGGCCACCCGCGAGTACGTTGATCTCCGGCGAGAGCGCATCGAGGGACTCCCCGCGGGTCGCGCTGACGTAGGCGTGGAGGGTCGCCAGGCCGGCCGCATACCGCGTGAGACACGCACTCCGGTCCCATTCGATGCCGAGGCTCGGGCCACCCAGCAGGTCCCCGGCCATGTCCGACCCGCCGGGAGCGGCGAAGAGATCGAGGGCAAAGGGCTTGTCGGGGATGGGCCGGTGAGGCGGCGGAAGCCTATCCGGCCGCTGGAGCCGACGGCTCCCTGCGCAGCGCTTCGGCCACAGCCCGTCCGAGCGCCCGACCGACGGGCGGCGGCGTTGCGTGCCCGACCTGCCGATATCGGGCCGTCTTGAGGCCGGTGATCCCCCAGGACGCAGGAAAACCTTGAAGCAGAGCCGCCTGCTCCACCGTGATTTTCACCATGTTGTCCTTGCCGAGCAGGGGATCCCAGACGAAGTCGGGGCCGGGAACCTCGTTGCCCACCGTGTGGGCGTTGACGCCCATGGTCGCCCACTTCCGTTTGGCCCCGGTCGGCCCCAGATCAGCACCGCCTCGGTTCTTCGAGCCTCCGACCAGTGTCGGGGCGGGCTGATCGGCTTGTGCGGCCCAGAGGGCGGCGTCTCCCCAGCCCCGCGCGGCCATGGACGGCCCCAGGGCGGAACCGACCGTCATCGGTTGCTGCACCGTGGGTGTCGGCGATCGGAATGCCTGGGCCCAATGCCGCTCGACGGCCACCAGCACGCCCTGCCTGCGGTTCTGTGGCACTCCGAAGTCGACGGCGTTCACGATGAACCAGCTGAACTCGTAACCGAGATGTGCCAGTTCGGCATGGGCGAAGTCGCGGAAGCGCTGGTACCTGTCCGAGCGAGCGAGATCGGGAACGTTTTCGATGATCACCGCTCGCGGTCTGATGGCGTGCGCCAGGTAGACCGTGGCCTCCAACAGCCGTTCCTCCACATCCGATTCCGCACGTCGAACGGTCGCGCTCGACTTGACCCGAGGCAGGCCCGCCGCGAGGAGATCCACGTCGTAGCTCTCGGGGTGTTCGGCCGGATCGAAGTCGAGCAGGTCGGTGCGGAGCACGTTCCAGTGAGGCCGATTGGCCCGCAGGGTCGTGACGGCGTCATCGTCGTCGTCCAGGAGCAGACGCGGTTCGAAACCGGCCTGCTCCAGGCCGAGGGCGAGACCGCCGGCCCCGGAGCACACGTCCACGAAGGTCAGCCTCCCCACGCCTCCAGCCTTCCCGTCCGTTCCGCCGGACGCCGTCCCACGGCCGCTGCGACCTGAGCGACCACCACGTGCGGATCTTCATGCTCCCAGAACCTCAGCACCGTCCAGCCGGCCGCGGTCAGATGTTCTGTCGTCTCCCGGTCGCGAGCCATGTTGCGGTCCAGCTTCGTACGCCACCACTCCGCGTTGGCTCTCGGCTGCGTAGCGTGTTGTGGGCATCCGTGCCAGAAGCATCCGTCGATCAGGACGGCGACCTTGGCCCGGGTGAAGGCGACGTCGATGCGCCGCCGCGCCATGCCGGGCACCGGGTACTCCACGCGATAGCGCAGGCCGGCCGCGTGCAGCAGACGCCGTACGGCCAGTTCGGCGTTGGTGTCCTTGCTGGCCTGACGGGACATGCGTGCCGAGACGCCGGGGGAGGAGGGCTTCACGTCGTCCAATGTTGTCGCACCTCGGGAAGAAACGTCGTCTCGGGTGATGGGGACTGCCCCTCGCCGGCCCGAGTCGATCGTACGGGACCACCCATGGGCGACCGCCACCGACGACTGCGATGCGACCGAGGAGGAGAGCACGGCGACGTCACCCGGCCCCCGTCCCGTCGGAGGCGAGGCGGGACTCGGACTCGACCGCTGGGGTGGAGCAGCAGTGCACCCCCTTGCTCTTGCTTCGACGTGCGTCTTTACGAGGCACTGACAACGCTGGGACGCGGAGCCCGCCCTACCTGAGGTAAGGGGCGCTCCGCTGCTGGAGGAAGTGGCGTAGTCGCAGCCGTTGCGTGTGGTGCATGGGCAACGACTTCAGTTCCCGGGGATCGACGAACCGCAGTTCCGTCGACTCGTCGGAGATGGCTAGCTCGCCTCCGGTGACGCGGGCGGTGAAGCACACGTTGAACTGGCGTCTGACCTCACCGTCCGAGTACGCGACCACCAGGCTGTTGGGTTCCGGGGCATCGGGATCGTCGTAGTACTCCGTGCGTGCCACCGCCTACGCCTCCAACCGAAACGGGCAGCACCGAGACCAGCCGAGCACACCCCCGCTGTCTGGCTCGGCAGCGCCACCGCTGATCGTTGGCCGGCCGGATGGGGACGTCAGCGTCCGTGGCACTCGCCGTATGCGGCAGATGACCCGCACCAGCACCCCGCCCCCCGCTGCGGAGGCCAAGCCACCGCGCGGCCGCGGGCTGCCAGGGTCGTCGCGTACTGGGGGAGGAGGGTCGGGTCGGAGGGGGAGGTGGATTCCGAGGCGGCGAAGGCCTCGTAGGAGGGGACTGTGCCGGTGACGATGCCGAGGTTCGGGGTGCCGGAGGCGGAGAGTTCGCGCAGGGATGCCTCTATCGTCGCGAGGTGGGTCTCGTGGGTCGGGTACTCCGTGGTGAGGTCGGGGTACGCCGTCAGGAGCTCGGACAGTTCGGCGGCCGGCCAGTGCAGGACAGCCACCGGGAACGGGCGGGACAGGGCCTCGCGATAGGCGCCCAGTTCCGCGTTCAGGCGGGTGATCTCCGCCTTCAGCTCCGCCGGGTTCTCCGAACCGAGGGACCACACCCGCTTCGGGTCGTGCAGCTCGTCCAGGGAGACCGGGGCCGAGTGCAGTGCGTCGGCCAGGGTGTCCCAGTCGTCGTGGTCCGCGCCCAGCATGCGGCGGACGCGGTGGCGGCCGTAGAGCAGGGGGTGCGTGGCGTACGGCGGCTCCGGGACGTCCGTGAGCAGCAGGTCCACCGCCTCCGTGAACGTCTTGTGCGCCGCCTCCAGCTCGTCGTGGGCCTCCAGGGACTCCGCGATGATCACCCAGGGCGCCGCGTCGCGCGGGGCGGTGACGCGGATGCCCTCGATGATGGCCCTGGCCTCGGCCTCGTGGTCGAACTCCCAGAGGTTGGCCGCCTTCAGGGCGCGGACCAGCGAGGCGTTCTCCAGGGTGTCGGGGGAGGCGAGCAGACGGTCGTAGAGCGTCGCCGCGGCGGGGCGGTCGCCGGACAGTTCCAGGTGGGCGGCGGCCTGGACGAGGAGGGCTTCGGCGTCCTCCGGGTACAGGCCGGCGGTCCGCTCCAGGCGGGCCGCCTCGGCGGCGTGTTCGACGTTTCCGGCGGTCTCGGCGTTCTCGGTGGCTGCGGCGGCGTGGGCGGGCGTGTCGGGGCGCATGGGGGACACCGTAGCGCCGGTCGGTGACAAAAAGGAGGTATCCGCCGGCCGGCCGCCCGCGCGGGGACCGCCCCAGGACCCGAAGCGCCTGCCCCTGTCCGGCGCAGTGCCTGCCCCGTCCTCCGGTGGCCGCCCGGTGGCGCGGTCGCCGGCCGGCTCCGGTGGCCCGGTCGTAGGGAGCGGTTACGCTCGGTTGAGGTCCGCCCGTCGTAGGCCGCGGCGGTTCCCGGGGACGGGGCTGCCGGGGACGCGGGTTCCGGCTGGCCCACCACCTACGGACCACTACGGAGTTGCCATGACCGACGCCGCCCGCCCCGTGCTCGCCGGCCTCGGCGCGATCCGCGCCGAGCTGGAGGACCTCTACAAGGACCTGCACCGGCACCCCGAACTCGGGCTGCGCGAGCACCGTACGGCGGGCAAGGCCGCCGAGGCGCTGCGCGCGGCCGGGTACCAGGTCACCGAAGGCGTCGGCGGGACCGGTGTCGTCGCCGTGCTGGCCAACGGCGACGGGCCGGTCGTCATGGCCCGCGCCGACATGGACGCCCTCCCGGTGCGCGAGGCGACCGGCCTGCCCTACGCCTCCACCGCCACCACCACCGGCGACGACGGCACCGAGCAGCCCGTGATGCACGCCTGCGGCCACGATATGCACGTCACCTGCCTGGTCGGCTGCGCCCGGCTGCTCGCCGGGGCCAAGGACGCCTGGCGCGGCACCTTCGTCGCGCTGTTCCAGCCCTCGGAGGAGAAGGGCGACGGCGCCGACGCCATGGTCGACGACGGGCTGACCTCCCGCGCGCCCGCGCCCGACGCGGTGCTCGCCCAGCACGTCCTGCCGCTGCCCGCCGGCTACGTCGGCACCCGCTCCGGGCCGTTCCTGTCCGCCGCCGACAGCCTGCGCGTCACCGTCCACGGCCGCGGCGCCCACGGCTCCTCGCCGCAGAACGCCGTCGACCCGGTGGTGATGGCCGCGATGATCGTCGTCCGCCTGCAGACCGTCGTCGCGCGCGAACTGGCCGCCACCACCCCGGCCGTCGTCACCGTCGGCAGCATCCACGCCGGTTCCAGCCCCAACGTCATCCCCGACAGCGCCGTCCTCCAGCTCAACGTCCGCACCTACGACGACGCCACCCGCTCCCAGGTGCTGCACGCGGTCGAGCGGATCGTCCGCGCCGAGTGCCAGGCGTCCGGCGCGCCCGAGGAACCCGAGTTCGAACGGGTCGCCACCTTCCCGCCCACGGTCAACGACGACGCCACCACGCGTCGCGTCGCCGAGGCGTTCGCCGCCCACTTCGGCGACGACGCGCACACCGTTCCCCTGCACACCGCCAGCGAGGACATGAGCAAGATCCCGCGAGCGTTCGGGGCACCGTTCACCTACTGGGCCATCGGCGGCATCGACCCCGACCGGTACGCCGAGGCCGTCGCCGCCGGCACCGTCGACCAGGACATCCCGGTCAACCACAGCCCCTTCTTCGCCCCCGTCGTCCAGCCCACCCTGGACACCGGCGTCAGCGCCCTGGCCGTCGCCGCCCTCGCCTGGCTCGGCCTCGGCCACTGACGTACGCGGCCCCGTACCGGGCGCGGTCCTGTATAAGAGAGGGTGAGAGTCGTCGTGTTCGCGGGGGAGGGGGAAGCGGTCGTGATGCGTGACCGGGCCGGGACGCGCCCCTTCGCCGCGCTGTTCCTGCTCTCCCTCGTGCTCCTCCAGCTCGCCCTGCTGCACGCCGGCGGCCCGCACGCCGCCGTCGCGCTCGCCGCGGCCGCGACCACCGCGGCCGCCTCGGCCCTCGTCGTCTGCGCCCTGCTGCTCTCGCGCTGCGCGCCCGCCGTGCCGCCCACCCGGGTGCGTACGGCCATCCGCGACCGGGACCGGCGTACGGCCTTCCTGCCGCAACGGGACCCCGACGCCGCGGGACGGCGCCGGCCCCGAGCGCCCGGACGTGCCCTCACGACGACCGTCGTCGCGTAGGGCACCGCACTCCTCTCGTCTCGTTTCCGTACCGCCGGGTGCCCCGCGCGGGTCGTCGCGCCGCCCTGTCCGCATCGCGACGAGACCCCTCGGAGGGCTCAGCCATGTCCGTACTCTCCTCCTTCGCCTTCTCCCCCTTCTCGCCCTTCTCGCTCCCCTCGCTCTTCCCCTTCTTCGCCCGGCTCGTCGAGCACCTCGCCGAGCTGCTCCAGCCCGTCTTCCACGCCTCCTCGGCCGCCGCGGCGATCGTGCTGTTCACCGCGCTCGTACGGCTCCTCGTCCATCCGCTCGCGCGGGCCGCCGCCCGGGGCCAGAAGGCGCAGGCGGTGCTGCGGCCGCGGATCGCCGAGCTGCGCAGGAAGCACCGCAAGAACCCCGCCCGGCTGCGGCGGGCGCTGGTCGAACTGCACGCCCAGGAAAAGGTGTCGCCGCTGTCGGGGTGCCTGCCGAACCTGCTCCAGATGCCCGCGTTCTTTCTGCTCTACCACCTGTTCTCCAGCACGACCATCGCCGGCGAGGCCAACGGGCTGCTCGGGCACCGGCTGTTCGCCGCTCCGCTCGGCGGGCACTGGGCCGACGCCCTCGCCGACGGCGGGCTGTTCGGGGCGGCCGGGGTCGTGTACCTCGGGCTGTTCGCGGTCGTGGCCGTCGTCGCTGCCTTCAGCTTCCTGCGGGTCAGGCGGGCCGCGGCGGACGCCGACCCCGGCCTCGGCGGCGGTGAGCCCCTGCGCGGGCTCGCGGCGCTCGGCGGCAAGGTGGCGCCGTTCCTGTCCTTCGGCACCCTCGTCACCGTGGCCGTCGTGCCGCTGGCCGCCGCGCTGTACGTGGTGACCAGCACCGCCTGGACCGCCGTCGAGCGGGCGGTGCTGCTGCGCTGAGCGGTGACCCTACGGTCCAGTACGTGAACCGGGTCTTGCGGAGTGGACCGCGGGATTGGACGATCGGACAAGTCCCCCGGTCGTCGCGGCCGCCGCACCCGAGCCGTGGACGCCGGTGGACTGCCTGCTGACGAGGGAGTTGGGACCATGAAGCTGCTGCGAGTCGGTACGGCCGGGGCGGAGCGGCCCGCGCTGCTGGACGGCGACGGGACGCTGCGCGACCTGTCGGGAGTCGTCGCCGACATCGACGGCGCGCTGCTCGCCGACGCCGCCGCGCTCGGCCGGGTCCGGGCCGCCGCCGACGCCGGGGAGCTGCCCGCGCTGGACGCGAACGGCCTGCGGATCGGACCGCCGCTCGGCCGCATCGGCAAAGTCGTGTGCATCGGGCTGAACTTCCACGACCACGCCCGCGAGGCGGGGGCCGAGCCGCCGGCCGAGCCGGTGGTCTTCCTCAAGGCGGCGGACACCGTGGTCGGCCCGAACGACACGGTGCTCGTACCGCGCGGGTCCGTGAAGACGGACTGGGAGGTCGAGCTCGCGGTCGTCATCGGGCGCACCGCGCGCTACCTGGAGACGGACGAGGACGCCCTCGCGCACGTCGCCGGGTACACGATCGCGCACGACGTCTCCGAGCGGGAGTTCCAGATCGAGCGGGGCGGCACCTGGGACAAGGGGAAGAACTGCGAGACGTTCAACCCGCTCGGGCCGTGGCTCGTCACCGCCGACGAGGTGCCCGATCCGCAGGACCTGTCGCTGAGGCTGTGGGTCAACGGCGAGCTGCGGCAGGACGGTTCGACCGCCCAGCAGATCTTCCCGGTCGCCGAAGTCGTCCGCTACGTCAGCCGGTTCATGACGCTGTACCCGGGCGACGTCATCAACACCGGCACGCCCGCCGGGGTCGCCATGGGGCAGCCCGAGCCGAAGCCGTACCTGCGCTCCGGGGACGTGGTCGAGCTGGAGATCGAGGGGCTGGGGAGGCAGCGGCAGCAGCTGAAGGAGGCGTAGGCGCTCCGCAGGCGACGGCGGGGAACCGCGCCCCCGGCAGCGGCGGTGTGGCGGCCGGGGCGCGGTTCCCGCACGGCGTTTCGGCCGCTCAGTGCTCGGCGGGGACCGGGCTGTGGACGGTGCAGGTCCGGCTCTTGCCACCCGGCTGGGTACCGCAGGCCCAGGCGGTCTGCTCGCCGCTCAGTTCGGCCATCGGGGAGTAGACGTCGTTGCCCCAGTGCACCGGCGTCGCCTCGGCGGTGCCGCTGGAGTTGTTCACGTCCACGACCGCCTTGGGCTTCGCGTAGGTGATCCGTCCCCACGCGGCGCCGCAGGTCCTGCTGTACCGGAGTTCGACCACCATGTCCCCGTTGCGGTCCAGGGCGAGCGTCTGTCCGTCCCGGGCACAGCCCATGGCCCCCGGGTCCTTGCCCGTGCAGCCGGCTTGGGTGCAGCCGACCGGGTCGGTGCGCGCGGCCGCGGCGGCATCGGCCGCCCGGCCGCCGGCGGCCGGGCTTTCCTCGCGGCCGTCCGAGACGTAGTGGCTGATCGTGAGGCCGGCGGCCGTCAGCGCGGCGGCGGCCGCCACGGCGGCCGCGATCAGGAACGGGGCCCGGCGACGCCCCGGGGTCCGAGCGGACCGAGCGGACCGAGGGGTCCGAGGGGTCCGAGGGTTCTCGGTGTCGGTGGCGGGGGCAGCGGCTGGGGCGGCCGGAGCGGCCTGGTCCTCGGCCGCGTCCGGCGCGGGTTCGGGCACGTCAGCTGCGGTCGACTCGGGTGCAGCGGCGATCGACTCGGCTTCAGGTGCGGTCGGCTCGGGTGCGGGTCCGTCCCCTTCCGCGGTGGCGCCGCGGGCCCGCTCGGCCCGCTCCCACAGTCCCAGCAGGGGCCCGGCGTCCGTCCGCGCGGCGCGGGCGAAGCTCTCCACGGCGCCGCGGGGCGGGAACTGCTTGCCGTTGATCCAGCGTTCCCAGGACGACTTCGAGTAGTGCGTGAGCGCGCTGATCCGGGAGTAGCTGAGCCCGGACCGCTGCTTCAGCGCGAGCAGTTCCGCGTGCAGTCCGGCAGCGGGGTCCGGCGAGGAGGGGGATACGGGGAGAACTCTGTCGCTGTCGCTCACTGTGGGCCCGTTCGCTGATGGACCACCGGCCCCAGCCGAGGACACAGCGGCGGACCGGCACCCCTGCCGGTCCGCTGATGGACTTGCCCCCCGCCTCAGGCCGGTGCTCCGGTCTGAAAGTCGAGGGGAAGCATACTGCCGCCGCGACGCGCGGCCACGGCGGCGCACGTCGCGGCGGCGGTGTTTCCCGGCCCGTTCAGCAGCCGGGCGGTACGACTACTCGTAGTAGACGTGCGAGATCAAGCTGTGCCAGGTGTTCCGCCCCACGACGCCGTCGGCGCCGCCCGGAACCGCGTACCGGCTCTGGTACGTCACGACCGCGCCGTACGTCTTGGGCCCGAAGTCGCCGTCGACGAAGCCGGGTTGATCGGCGGCCGGGACCACGCCGACCTCGACCAGTTCCTCCTGCAACTCCCGTACGCACACTCCGGTCGAGCCGCGGGCGAGGAGCACCGTGGGGATGTCCCAGCCGAGGTAGTGCTCGTGGCCGTACTGGTTCTCGCAGGTCCGCAGGTCGCCGTCCCAACTGGCCTGGGCGGGGGGCGCGGTCCCGGCCGCCAGCAGTGCCGACGCGGCGAGCACGAGGGCGGCGAGGCCGCAACGCCCGCGCGCGGCCCGTCCGTTCGCTCCGGTCATCGTGGATCAGTCCGTCGTCCGGGCGATGAGCAGCTGCCAGGTCTGCGGGCCGACGATGCCGTCGACCTGGAGGCCGAAGGCACGCTGGAACCGGCGCACGTAGTCGTCGGTCTTCGGACCGTAGCGGCCGTCGACGAAGCCGGGGAAGTCGGCGGGGTCGAGCCCGATGACCGAGGAGACGTCGAACTGGATCTCTTGCACGCACACCCCCGACGAGCCCTGGGAGAAGGTGCGGGCGGGGATGGTCCAGACGCCGTTCGGGGAGGTGCGGCTACCGACGCTGTTGAGGCAGGAGTCGAGATAGTCGCCGGCGTGGGCCGAGGGCGCCGCCAGCAGCAGCGAGCCGGCCGCGGTCACGGCGAGCGACAGGGCGGACAGGGCCTTGCGGGACCGGATCCTGGGCATGGTGAAGTGGGTCCTTCTTCCGTGAGTGGTCAGTGATGGGGGCGCGCACCGGGCGCCTCAGCAGATCCAGAAGCCGCTGGTGTCCCAGGTGCTCCAGTTGTCCAGCTCCTTCCATGTCTTCGGGCCGACGATGCCGTCCTGGGCGAGGCCGGCGCAGCCCTGGAACTTGACGACGGCGTTGTAGGTGAGCTGGCCGAAGGCCCCGTCCTCGGCGAGATTCACGTTGCGGACACTGCGGTTCAGCGCGCACTGCACGGCCTTGACGGCGGTGCCCCGGTCGCCGTAGCTCACCTCGGGTTCGTCGAAGGTGTAGACGCCGCCGCAGTAGTTGCCCCGGGAGAGGGCGGAGGCGCTGGTCGCGCCGCCGACGCCGATGCCGAGGCCGGTGATCAGCAGGAGTCCGGTGGTCGCGGCGGCGGCGAGTCTCACGCGCATGGGTGTTTCCCTTCGGTGGATCGGTGGATCGGTCGGCCGGTGGGTCGGTCGACCGGTCGGGTGGGCGGTCGGTGGACCGGTGGGGCGGGCGGGTTCTGATGCCCGGTACGGGGCGGGCCCGGACCGGGCATCAGGGCGGGGTCACGCCCCGGCGGGGGAGACGATCGCGTAGGCGCCGCGCGCGGCCGGGCTGAAGTGGCGGCGCATCACCTGGTCGTCGGAGTTGCCCTCGATGGTGTCGACCGTGCCGTCCGCGTTGGCCTTCTCGATGATGCCGACGTGCACGCTGGTGCTGGTGTTCTGCGGACCGCTGCCGAAGACGATGGCGTCGCCGGGCTGCGGGTTGCTCAGGCCGCTGTGCAGCGTGCCGTGGTCGCGTCCGTAGTAGTAGAAGTCACCGCTGAACGCCGTGCTGAAGTTGACGCCGGCCTGCCGCCAGGTCCAGCTGGCGAACAGGGCGCACCAGGCCTCGCACGGGCCGTACGGGTTGCAGTTGTTGCCCCACTCGTGGACGCCGAGCTGGGAGCCGGCGGCCTGGACGATCTTGTCCCGGGCGCTGCCGGACAGCGGGGGGACGCTGGGCGTGCCGCCGCTGCCGCCACTGCCGCCGCCGGGGTTGCCGCCGCCCAGCTCGCGGGCGATCCCCATGGCCGCCATGGTCCGCGGGCCGGCGATGCCGTCGGCGTCGAGGCCGTGCGCGCTCTGGTACGACTTGACCGCGCCGAGGGTGGCGGTGCCGTAGTCGCCGTCGGCCGGGGTGCCGGCCTTGCTCTGCACCTGCTTGACCTTCGCGGTCAGCGCGGCGTCGGTCTGCGGGCCCGCTATGCCGTCGACGTCCAGGGCGTTGTCGCTCTGGAACGACAGCACCGCGTCCTTGGTCGCCGGACCGTAGACGCCGTCCACGCCGCCGGCGGCCAGGTAGCCGAGGCCGACCAGGTTGCGCTGCAACAGCTTGGTGTCGCTGCTGGCGCCGGTGCCGCTGGAGGTGATGCGGTCGATGTTCATCGCGCCCATGGTCAGCGGGCCGGCGATGCCGTCGGCGTCGAGGCCGTGCGCGCTCTGGTACGACTTCACCGCGCCGAGGGTGCCGGAGCCGTAGTCGCCGTCGGCCGACGTACCGGCCTTGCTCTGCACCTGCTTCACCTTCGCGGTGAGCGCGCTCATGGTGGCGGGGCCGGCGTCGCCGTCCACGTCCAGGCCGTTGTCGCTCTGGAAGTGACGCACCGATGCGGTGGTCTGGCTGCCGTAGACGCCGTCGACGGCGCTGAGCGGGGCGTAGCTTAGGCCGGCCAGGTCGCGTTGGAGCAGGCGTACGTCGGTCGCCGCCTGGGCCTGCGGCGCGGCCGGGCCGAGCAACAGGCCGAGCAGGACGGCGGCGAGGGCGAGCACCAGTGAGGTGACGGGCGCGCCGCCCGCCCGTCCGGGCATGCGGAGGATCGTTGTGGACACGTGGGTTCTCTCCCTGATGTCCCGGGACATGCCCGGGGGAGGGACGGATGGGGTGGTGGGGGGTGCCGGCCGGCGACGACCATCCTTGGACACGACGCCGCCGTCCCACCAGCCCGGACGGCGGCCTGGGACACCATGGGACGTCCCAGGCCGCTGACCTGCGGCTGAGTGGAGAGAAGGGACGGTGTGCGGCGCCCGCGGCGGAGCGGGGCGGCACATCTGCCGGCGGGCAGGGGAGTCGTCCGGCGGGCAGGGGAGTCGTCCGGCGGGCCGGGTCGCGGTGGTGTGGGCCGACCGTCCCGGAATCACCGTCGAGCGCGGGAGTAACAGCAGGTCAGAGTCCTGGGACGCTGCTCGGACCACCCTGGGACGGTGCGCTGTTGTCCCGTGGACCGCGGCTGTGGAACAGTCCTGACCACAGCGCGGACGGCGACCGGTGCCCTCGCACCCGGCGCCCTCGCCCCCGGTGCCCTCGGGCCCGGGCCCCACGCGGGGAGCCGGACATTCCGGCGTCTCTCACGGCTCGGTGCGCGGACTTCGCCGCGTGTCTCCCGGAGCGCCCCCGCCTGAACCCGCTGAACCTCTCCGTATCCCGTATCCCTTCGCACGAACAGGTGTCCCCCGATGGGCAAGAGACTCGTCACCCTCGTCACCGCCGCCGCCCTGATCCTCGGTGCGGGCGTGGCCGGCGCCGGCGCCGCCTCCGCGGCCCCCAACTACCTGTACTGCGGCAGGCAGTACAGCTCTGCCGAGCCGGAGCTCGACTACGGCGACACCGGGGCGTCGGTGAAGGCCCTCCAGTGCCAGCTCAACGAGAACATGTCCGGCCCCGACCTCGCGATCGACGGCGTCTTCGGCGGACTGACGTACAACGCCGTGCTCAAGTTCCAGGGCTGCTTCAACCTCGCGCAGGACGGCATCGTCGGCCCGAACACCTGGGCCGCGCTGGACGCGTTCAGCAACATTCCCGTCGAGGCGGAGCGTATCTGCTGACGCCGCTTCGTGTGCTGCGGGCGGGGGCGCGGCCGGACACCGGCCACGCCCCCACCACCCCGTCCCGGGTCAGCTGAGGACGGCGGCCAGGCGGCGCCACTGCTCCCTGGGGAGTTCGTCGTGGTCGCCCGTGCCCGTCACCACCTGGAGGGCCACATGGTCCGCGCCGGCCGTGCGGAACTCCTCGATCCGGGCGCGGACGCGGTCCTCGTCGCCCCAGGCGAACACCGCGTCGATCAGGCGGTCGCTGCCGCCGCCCCGGACGTCGTCCTCGGTGAAGCCCAGGCGCAGGAAGTTGTTGGTGTAGTTCGGCAGCGTGAGGTACATCGCCAGGACGTCGCGGGCGATCGCGCGGGCCCGCTCCGGGTCCTCCTCCAGGACCACCTTGAACTCCGGTGCCAGCAGCGGCTCCGCGCCCAGGATCTCGCGGGCGCGGGCCGTGTGCTCGGGGGTGACCAGGTACGGGATCGCGCCCGCCGCCCGGTCGCGGGACAGCTCCAGCGTCTTCGGGCCGAGCGCGGCCAGCACCCGGCGCTCGGCGGGCACCTTCGCCGCGTCCAGCGCGTCGAGGTAGGCGACCAGCGCCGAGTACGGGCGGCGGTAGTGCTCGGCCAGCTTGGCGTGGCTCACCCCGAGCCCGAGCACGAAGCGGCCCGGGTGCGCCGCGTCCACCTCATGGAAGGCGGCGGCGCTCTCCTCGGCCTCGTACTGCCAGATGCTCTGGATGCTGGTGCCGACGGTCAGCGTCGACGTCGCTTCCAGGAGGGGGAGCGCCTGCCGCGGGGCGCTGCTGCTGCCGAGCCAGGCGGCGCCGAAGCCCAGCTCCTCCAGCTCGGCGGCGGCCTCGGCGATCTCCCCGCGTCGTGCGGGGTCCTCCGCGCGCAGGCCGGCGTTCCACACGCCGTACCGGCCGACCGTCTCCTTCAGTGGGGCTGCCGTGTCGCTCATCGGTTCCATCCCTCCGGGCGGGGTCGCCGTGGTCATCACGCGCGCTTGATCGTCGCGTACACAGCCAACCCCAACCGGAGGGAGGGCGACGGTATTTCCGGGCTGCCCTCGCGTGCGCCGCGGCGGAGCTACCGCGCCAGGAACCGTTCCAGCGCCTCCACCACCAGCCGGTGGTCCGCCACCTGGGGCAGGCCCGACACCGTCACCGCGCCGATCACGCCGGCGCCCGCCACGGTGATCGGGAAGGAGCCGCCGTGCGCCGCGTAGGCGTCGGCGTCCAGCCGGGAGGATTCCTCGAACGTCGTGCCCTTGGCCCGGAAGCGGGCGCCGACCAGGTAGGAGGCGCAGCCGTAGCGCTCCACCACCCGGCGTTTGCGGGCGATCCAGGCGTCGTTGTCGGGGGTGGAGCCGGGCAGCGCCGCGTGGAAGAGCTGCTGGCCGGCGCGGTGGATGTCGACGGCGACGGGCGCCTGCCGCTGTCGCGCCAGCTCCACCAGCAGCGAGCCCAGCGCCCAGGCGTCGTCATGGGTGAAGCGGTCGAAGACCAGGCGGTCCTCCTGTGCTTCGAGTTCCTCGATCGTGGGGGCGGCCCCGGGCGCCGTCACAGCGTCACCGTCACACCGTCGCGGGCCGAGCGGCGGGCCGCCTCCAGGACGTCCAGCGTGGCGGCCGCCTCGCGGGCGGTCACCGGGTTCGGCGCGCCGTCGCGCAGGGCGGCGGCCACGGCGGCGTAGTACGCCGGGTAGTCGCCGGGCAGGGTCGGCACCGGGTCGCCGCCGCCGGTCACCGGCGACTCGCCCGCGCCCACGCGGCCCCACAGGGACTCCTCCTCCTCGCCCCAGGCAGCGCCCTCGGCGCCCGGCCGGCGCCCTTCGCGCAGGGCCGCCTCCTGCGGGTCGAGGCCGTACTTGACGTAGCCCGCCTCCGAGCCCAGCGCCCGGAAGCGCGGGCCGAGTTGGGCGGTGGTCGCGGAGACGTACAGGTGGGAGCGGACGCCGCTGTCGTGGGTCAGCGCGAGGAAGGTGTCGTCGTCGGCCTCGGCGCCCGCGCGGCGCACGACCGCCTCGGCGTACACCTGGGTGACCGGGCCGAACAGGACCAGGGCCTGGTCGACGACGTGGCTGCCGAGGTCGTAGAGCAGACCGCCGATCTCCGCCGGGTCGCCGGACTCGCGCCAGCCGCCCTTGGGCCGCGGCCGCCACCGCTCGAAGCGGGACTCGAAGCGCCATACGTCGCCCAGCGCGCCCTTGGCGATCAGCTCGCGCAGGGTCAGGAAGTCGTTGTCCCAGCGGCGGTTCTGGAAGACGGACAGCAGCAGTGCGCGCTCCTCGGCGAGGTCCGCGAGGGTGCGCGCCTCGGCCGCCGTGCCGGCCAGCGGCTTGTCCACGACCACCGGCAGGCCCGCTTCCAGGGCCCGGGTGGCGAGCGGGACGTGCGTCTTGTTCGGGGAGGCGATGACGACGAGGTCGAGTTCGCCGGCGCGGGCGAACAGCTCGTCGGCGTCGGCGGCCGTGCGGACGTCCGGGAACTGTGCCCGGGCCTGTGCCTGCCGTTCCTCCTTCGAGGTGACGACCGTGTCGAGGGCCAGGCCCTCGGTCGCGGCGATCAGCGGGGCATGGAAGACGGAGCCGGCGAGGCCGTAGCCGATCAGGCCGACGCGGAGGGGGGCACCGGACTCGGTGCCGGTCTTGGGGCCAGTCATGCACTCCACTTTGGCAACGCTGTTGCCAAAGTGCAAGCGCGGGGGAGAATGAACGCAGTGAGCGGCGGCGCGGACGCGTGAACGCGCCGGTGGCCAGGTGAGGGAGTGAGCGGTGCGGAAGGCGGGGTGGACGCGGTGACGGCGGAGACCGGGGCCGGGCGGACCGGGTCCGGGGAAACCGGGTCCGGGCCGGGATCGGGGACAGAGGCCGGGTCCGGATCAGGGGCGGGCGCGGGTGCGGGGGCGGAGACGCGTGCGGGACGCGGCGTGAACCTCCTCGGGCTGCGCAGCCACAACACCGCGCTGGTGCTCGACCTGCTGCGCCGGGCGGGGGCCGACGGGATCAGCCGGCTGGAGCTGGCCGAGCGCACCGGGCTGACCCCGCAGGCCGTCAGCAAGATCACCGCACGGCTGCGCGAGCGCGGCCTCGCCGCCGAGGCGGGCCGGCGGGCGTCCACCGGGGGCAAGCCGCGCACGGTGCTGCGCCTGGTGCCCGAGGCCGGGCACTCGGTGGGCGTGCACCTCGACCGCGACGAGGTGCGGGCCGTCCTGACCGATCTGAACGGGACGGTGGTCGGGGAGCGGACGCGGCCGCTGGACCTGGCCGCGCGGGCGGGCGCCGAGGAGGTCGTCGAAGCGGTGGCGGCGCAGGCCGAGGCGCTGGTGGGCCAGGTGCTCGGGGCGGAGTCACCGCGAGCGGCGGCGGCCGCGTCCCTGGTGGGCGTCGGCGTCGCGCTGCCCGGGCCGCTCGACCACCGCGGCGGGGTGCTGCACCGGGTCACCGGATTCCCGCAGTGGGACGGGTTCCCGCTGCGCGACGCCCTGGGCCGGCGGCTCGGCGTGCCCGTCGCGGTCGACAAGGACACCAACGCGGCCGCCCTGGGCCTCGCGCTCACCGCCGCCGAGGACGGGGCCGGCTCCTTCGCCTACGTCCATCTCGGTACGGGACTGGGCGCCGGACTGGTGATCGGCGGCGCCGTGCACCGGGGGGCGCGGACCGGGGCCGGGGAGTTCGGGCACCAGGTGATCCAGCTGGACGGACCGCCGTGCGGATGCGGTGACCGGGGGTGCCTGGAGGCGCTGTGCCTGGCGGCCGTGGCGCGCGGGGACGTCGGGGAGGCCGCGCGGGTGCTGGGCGTCGGGGCCGCCAATCTCGTGGGGCTGCTGGACATCGACCTGGTGCTGCTGGGCGGCCGTACGGTCGCGGCGGCGCCCGGGGTGTTCGCGGCCGGGGTGGGGGAGCGGGTGGCCGCGCGGGCCGTGCGCGAGGGGCTGCCGCGGGACGCGGTGCCGGTCCGCGCCGTACCGGGCGGAGCCCGCACCGTCGCCGAGGGCGCCGCCCAGCTGCTGCTGGCGCCGGTGTTCGGACGGGGCGAGGGCTGAGGAGAACGCCAGGTGACCGGGGTCCTCAGGGGGCCGAACCGGCCACGACCGAACCGGCCACGACTGGAGTGCCGCGCCTCCGGTCTGCGACGATCCCCGGGTGGACTACCCGAACGACCAGGCCCCCGGCGCCCCGGTCCGCTCCGGCATCCCGGAGCACGGCCGGATTCCGAAGTACTACGCGGTGAAGGCGAGGATCGACCGCCTCGTCGGCGCCCTGGGCGAGGGCCGCCCGATCCCCACCGAACGCGACCTGTCCGAGGAGTACGGCGTCGCCCGCGAGACCGTGCGGCAGGCGCTGCGCGAGCTGGTGCTGGAGGGCAAGCTGCGGCGCAAGGGCCGGGGCACGGTCGTCGCGGGCCCCAAGCTGGAGCAGCCGCTGTCGCTGGCCAGCTACACCGAGGGCGTGCGGCGGCAGGGCCGCACCCCCGGCCGCACCCTGGTCTCGCTGGACCGCTTCCCGTGCCCGGACGCGCTCGCCGACGAGACGGGGCTCAGTCGGGGCGAGCCGGTCTGGCACCTGGAGCGGGTGCTGCTCGCGGACGACGAGCGGGTCGGCCTGGAGAGCACCTACGTGGCCGTGGCCCGGGTGCCGCGCCTGGACGCCGACTTCGACCCCGACTCCTCCTTCTACGCCTATCTGCGCGGCCTCGGCCTGGCCTTCGGCGACGCCGACGAGCGCATCGAGACGGTGCTCGCCACCCCGCGCGAGGCGCTGCTCATCGGCACCCCGCCCGCGCTGCCCATGCTGCTGATCCACCGCGCCTCGCGGGACACCGGCGGCCGGCCGCTGGAGCGGGTGCGCAGCCTGTACCGGGGCGACCGCTTCTCCTTCAGCGCCCATCTGCGTGGCTGAAACCGCTCCCCCCGATCGCTGAGAGAAACGCCACTCCCGCCCCGCGAATCGCATCACGAAAAGGTAACGGGTCTAGCCCAATCGTGATGGCTCGTTCAGGCTCTCGTTGTCAGCCGGACTCTTCCGGTTCTCCGTGAGCGAGGAGCGTTGCCGTCGTGAAAGTGACAGTCGTCGGAGCCGGCGTGGTGGGCACCATGCACGCCTGGCAGGCAATAGAACGCGGCCACGAGGTCGTGCAGATCGAACGCGAGGCCGAGGCGCGCGGCGCGTCGCTGCGCAATTTCGGCCAGATCTGGGTGAGCGGCCGGGCGGCCGGCGCGGAGCTGGAGACCGCGCTGCGGGCCCGCGAGCTGTGGGAGGAGATCGGCGCCCGGGTGCCCGAGCTGGGCTTCCGCGCCAACGGCTCCCTCACCCCCGTACGCGGCGCCCGGGAGCTGGCCGTGGCCGAGGCCGCGGTGGCCCGCCCGGACGCCGCCGCCCGCGGCCACAAGCTGCTGACCCCGGCCGAGGCCCGCGCCCTCAACCCGGCGCTGCGCGGCGCGTTCGACGCGGCCCTGTACTGCGAGCGCGACGCCGCCGTCGAGCCGCGCACCGCGCAGCTCGCCCTGCGCGCCGAGCTGCTCGGGCATCCGAACTACACCTTCCTGCCAGGGCGCGAGGTCCGCGAGGTGGTCGGCGCGGGCGCCGTCCGCGACGACCACGGCGACGTGCACCACGCCGACGTGGTGGTGCTGTGCACGGGCGCCTGGCTCGGCGGCCTGGTGCGCGAGCTGGCCGGCCCCGGCCTGCCGGTGCGGCGGGTGCGGCTCCAGATGATGCAGACCGACCCGCTGGGCGAGCCGCTGACCACCTCGGTCGCGGACGCCGACAGCTTCCGCTACTACCCGGCGTACGCCTCCGGCGCGCTGGACGAGCTGAACGCGGCGCAGCCGCAGCCCGAGACCGCCGCCGCGCACCGGATGCAGCTGCTCATGGTGCAGCGCGCCGACGGCGGACTGACCATCGGCGACACCCACGAGTACGAGCACCCGTTCGCCTTCGACACCGTCGAGGACCCCTACGACCACCTCACCGGGGTCGTCGAGTCCCTGCTCGGCCGCCCGCTGCCCAAGGTCCGCCGCCGCTGGGCGGGGGTGTACGCGCAGTGCACCGACCCCGCCCGGGTGGTGCACCGGCAGCAGGTGCGCGACCGGGTGTGGCTGGTCACCGGGCCGGGCGGGCGCGGTATGACCTGCTCCCCGGCGATCGCCGAACAGACCGCCGACGAACTGGGCTGGTGAGAAGGAACATGACCGACAAGCACACCCCCGACACCCCCGACGCGCGGGACATCCGGCTCGTCGTCCTCGACATGGCCGGTACCACCGTCGCCGACGGCGGCCTGGTCGAGCGGGCGTTCGCCGCCGCCTCGGCCGAGCTGGGCGTCGAGCCCGGCTCCGCCGACCACGCCGACAAGCTCGCCTACGTCCGCGCCACCATGGGCGAGTCGAAGATCTCCGTCTTCCGCCACCTGTTCGGCGCCGAGGACCTGGCCCAGCAGGCGAACGCCGCCTTCGAGCGGGCGTACGGCGAACTCGTGGACGGCGGGCTCGTCGCCGAGATCCCCGGCGCCCGCGCGGCGATCGAGGAGCTGCGGGCCGACGGCCGCACCGTCGTGCTGAGCACCGGCTTCGCCCGGGTCACCCAGGACGCCATCCTCGACGCGCTCGGCTGGCGCGACCTGGTGCCGCTCACCCTGTGCCCGGCCGACGCGGGCGGCCGCGGCCGCCCCTACCCGGACATGGTGCTCACCGCCCTGCTGCGCACCCGGGCCGCCGAGGCCGTGCACCAGATCGCCGTCGCCGGCGACACGAGCTACGACGCGCTCAGCGGCGTACGCGCCGGCGCGGGCCTGGTCGCCGGAGTGCTGACCGGGGCGCACGCCGAACCCGAGCTGCGCGCCGCCGGCGCCACCCATGTCCTGCCCTCCGTGGCCGCCCTTCCCGCCCTGCTCCGAGGAGAACGATGAGATGAGCATCCGCTTCGACTCCGTCACGGTCGCCTACGACGGCAACGTCGTCCTCGACTCGCTCGACCTCACCGTCGCGCCCGGCGAGGTGATGGCGCTCCTCGGGCCCTCCGGGTCCGGCAAGACCACCGCGCTGCGGGCGGTCGCCGGGTTCGTGCGGCCCGCGTCGGGGCGGGTGCTGCTCGGGGGGCGGGACGTGACGGACCTGCCGCCCCACCGGCGGGGCATCGGCATGGTCGTGCAGCAGTACGCCCTCTTCCCGCACCTGCGGGTCGAGGACAACGTGGCCTTCGGCCTGAAGGCGCGCCGCACCCCGAGGGCGGAGATCCGCGGGCGGGTCGCCGAGGCGCTGGAGATGACCGGCATGGCCGCCTACGCCCGCCGCTACCCGCGCGAGCTGTCCGGCGGGCAGCAGCAGCGGGTTGCCATCGCCCGCGCGCTCGCCGTCCGGCCCGCCGTCCTGCTGCTGGACGAACCGCTGTCCGCGCTGGACGCCCGGCTGCGCTCCGGCATGCTCGCCGAACTGGCGCGCCTGCACCGCGAGTTGCCCGACGTGTCCATCCTCTACGTCACCCACGACCAGATGGAGGCGCTGACCCTGGCCGACCGGATCGCGGTGATGGACAAGGCCCGGCTGCGGGCCTGCGGCACACCGCGCGAGCTGTACCGGGCGCCCACCGACGCGTTCACCGCCTCCTTCGTCGGGAACGCCAACCTGCTCCCGGTCACCGTCACCGCCTCCGGCGCGGCCCTCGGCGGCGCGGAGCTGACGGTGGACACCGCGGGCGCGGCGGCGGGCGCGCGGGCCACCCTGTGCGTCCGGCCGCACCTGGTCGGCCTCGGCGACGGCCCCAACCGGCTCACCGGCACCGTCCGCGAGATCCAGTGGCGCGGTTCCACGCACCGCCTGCACGTGGAG
The DNA here is from genome assembly GCF_039543625.1 of Streptomyces similanensis. Classification (NCBI taxonomy): domain Bacteria; kingdom Bacillati; phylum Actinomycetota; class Actinomycetes; order Kitasatosporales; family Streptomycetaceae; genus Streptomyces; species Streptomyces similanensis. The sequence goes on from NZ_BAABKC010000009.1 coordinate 38,872, forward strand.
GTGGCCGGACACCCGGTGATGGCCGACCTGCCCGAGCTGCGCGACCCGCCCGCGCACGGCGCCGAGGTCGCCCTGCACTTCGCCCCCGAGGACGCGGTGCTGCTGGCCGCGGGGGTGGGCGGCGATGACCACTGACCTCACCCCGTGCACCGCCCCCACGACGACTCCGGACGTCCACGCGGCGCGGCCCGGAGCCCGCCGGGGGCGCCGGCTGCGCGGAGCGGCGCCGCTGCTGTGGGCGGCGCCGCCCGTCGCCCTGCTCGCCGTCTTCTTCCTCTACCCGCTCGCCCTCGTCGTCCGCCAGTCCGTCCAGCCCGACACCGGCGGCGTCTCCCTGAAGCCGTACGCCGACGTGTTCGCCTCCCCGGCGTTCCGCGAGGCGCTGTGGACGACCGTCTGGCTGGCGCTCGCCTCGACCGCCGGCTGCCTGGTGCTCGGGTTCCTGCTGGCGCTGGTCATCGCGTTCGTGCCGTTCCCCGGGGCGCGGGCGGTCGCCCGGTTCATCGACGTCTTCCTGTCCTTCCCCTCCTTCCTCATCACCCTCGCCCTCCTCTTCGTCTACGGCCGCACCGGCCTCGCCAACGGCCTGTGGACCGGGGCCACCGGCGCCCCGGACGGCCCCTTCGCGTTCCTGACCACGCCCTGGGGCGTCCTGCTCGCGGAGGTCACCTACTTCACGCCGTTCGTGATGCGCCCGCTGCTCGCCGCGTTCGCCCAACTGGACACCGCGCAGCTGGAGGCGGCCGGCTCGCTCGGCGCCCGCGCCCCGCGCATCGTCCGGCAGGTGATCTGGCCCGAGGCGCTGCCCGCGCTCGCGGCCGGCGGCAGCCTCGTCCTGGTGCTCTGCCTCAACGAGTTCGGCATCGTGCTGTTCACCGGCGCCAAGGGCGTCACCACCCTGCCGATGCTCGTCTACGGCAAGGCGATCCTGGAGTCCGACTATCCGGGCGCGTGCGTGGTCGCCGTCGTCAACGTCCTGATCTCCGTGGGCCTCTACGGCCTCTACCGGGTGGTGAGCCGTCGTGCTGGTGCATAGCCGAGGGGCCCGCTGGGCCCTGTGGGCCATCTTCCTCGTCCTCTTCGTGCCCCTGTTCGCCCTTCCGCTGCTCGTCGTCCTCGGCGCGTCCTTCGCCACCCACTGGTCCGGCGTCCTGCCCTCCGGCCTGACCACCGGCAACTACCGCGCCGCCACCCGCGGCGAGGCGCTCCAGGCGCTGACCACCAGCCTGGTCACCGCGCTCACCGCGAGCCTGCTCGCGCTGACCGCGGGCACCTGGGCCGCACTCGCGGCGGCGGCCCTGAAGAAGCGCCACCGCCGGGTGGTGGACGCCCTGTTCGTGCTGCCGGTCGCCGTCCCGTCGGTGGTCGTCGGCCTCTCCGTCCTGGTGGCGTTCTCCCAGCCGCCGCTGCTCCTCAACGGCACCGGCTCGATCGTGATCGTCGCCCACACCGTGCTGGTCACCGCCTTCGCCCACCAGTCCGTCTCGGCCGCTATCGTCCGCCTCGACCCCGGCTACGAGCAGGCCGCCGCCTCCCTCGGCGCCCGGCCCGCCTACGTGCTGTGGCGGGTGCGGCTGCCGCTGCTGCTGCCCTCGCTCACCGCCGCCGCGGGCCTCTGCTTCGCCCTGTCCATGGGCGAGCTGAGCGCCACGATGATGCTCTACCCGCCCGACTGGACACCGCTGCCCGTGCTGATCTTCGCGGCCACCGACCGCGGCGCCCTGTTCACCGGCTCCGCCGTCGCCGTGGTCCTGATGGCCGCCACCCTCCTCGTCCTGCTGGCCGTCTCCCGCGTCCGCACCCGCGCCTCCTACCGCTGACCCGGCGCGCTCCCCGCACCACCGAACCCTCTCCACCGCAAGGAGTCCGTCCCGCCATGCCCAGGAACCCCGCCCTGCCCGGAAACCGCGTCAAGCCCGCCCTCGCCCTCTCCCTCGCCCTGCTCGCCACCCCGCTGCTGTCCGCCTGCGGCGGCGAGTCCGCGGCCGCCGACGACAAGGTCGTCACCGTCTACAGCGCGGACGGCCTCAAGGGCGAGAACGGCGACGGCTGGTACGACCGCGCCTTCGCGGACTTCGAGAAGCAGACCGGCATCAAGGTCAAGTACGTGGAGGGCGGCTCCGGCGAGGTGGTGCAGCGCGCCGTCCGCGAGAAGAGCAACCCGCAGGCCGACGTGCTGGTCACGCTCCCGCCGTTCATCCAGCAGGCCGACGCCAAGGGCCTGCTCCAGAAGTACGCCCCCCAGGGCGCCGACCAGGTCGCCGCCGCCGACAAGGCCGCCGACGGCGCCTGGACCGCCCTGGTCAACAACTACTTCGGCTTCGTCTACAACAAGAAGGAGCTGAAGCGGGCCCCCGCCACCTGGAACGAACTCCTCGCGGGCTCCTACAAGAACAAGCTCCAGTACTCCACCCCGGGCGTCGCGGGCGACGGCACCGCCGTGCTGATCAAGGCCATCCACGACTTCGGCGGCAAGGACGCGGCCCTCGCCTACCTCAAGAAGCTCCAGGCCAACAACGTCGGCCCGTCCGCCTCCACCGGCAAGCTCGCCCCCAAGGTCGACAAGGGCGAACTCCTCGTCGCCAACGGCGACGTGCAGATGAACTACGCCCAGTCCAAGACCATGCCCCACCTCGGCATCTGGTTCCCGGCCGGCCCGGACGGCAAGCGCACCACCTTCGCCCTGCCCTACGCCGCCGGCCTGGTCACCAAGGCCCCGCACCGCGCCAACGGCGAGAAGCTCCTCGACTTCCTGCTCGACCGGCGCACCCAGCAGCAGGTCAGCGAGATCGGCGGCGGCTTCAGCGCCCGCCAGGACGTCAAGGCCACCGACGCCGACGCCGTCGCGCTGGCCAAGCTCATGACCGGCGTGGAGGTCTTCCAGCCCGACTGGAAGGACATCGAGACCAACCTGCCGTCCTACGTCGAGTCCTGGAAGTCCGCCACCGGCAGCTGACGAGCGCGGCGGCTGCCCGGCGGCTCGACCGCGGCGCTGATTAGGCTGGGGGGCGTCGGTACGCCGTGGTTCCGGCGCCCCCGCCCGTACGACCGCACGCACGCCAGGAGACGCACAGACATGGCAGACCGCAAGCCCATCGAGTCGTGGCTCACCGACATGGACGGTGTCCTGATCCACGAAGGCGTTCCGATCCCCGGCGCCGACGCCTTCCTCAAGAAGCTGCGGGACTCCGGCCGGCCCTTCCTGGTGCTGACCAACAACTCCATCTACACCCAGCGCGACCTGCACGCCCGGCTGCTGCGGATGGGCCTGGACGTGCCGGTGGACAACATCTGGACCTCCGCGCTGGCCACCGCCCAGTTCCTCGACGACCAGCGGCCCGGCGGCAGCGCCTACGTCATCGGCGAGGCCGGCCTGACCACCGCGCTGCACGAGATCGGCTACATCCTCACCGACCACGAGCCCGACTTCGTGATCCTCGGCGAGACCCGGACGTACTCCTTCGAGGCCCTGACCAAGGCGGTGCGGCTGATCAACGACGGGGCCCGGTTCATCGCCACCAACCCCGACAACGTCGGCCCCTCCGTCGAGGGCGACCTGCCCGCCACCGGCTCCGTCGCCGCCCTGATCACCGCGGCGACCGGCCGCAAGCCGTACTTCGTCGGCAAGCCCAACCCGCTGATGATGCGCGCCGGGCTGAACGCGATCGGCGCCCACTCGGAGACGTCCGCGATGATCGGCGACCGGATGGACACCGACGTACTGGCCGGTCTGGAGGCCGGGATGCGGACGTTCCTGGTCCTGACCGGGGTGACCCAGCCCAAGGACGTGGACCGCTACCCGTTCCGGCCCTCCGAGGTCATCGACTCGATCGCGGACCTCGTCGACCGGATCTGACCGCACCGGCCCCGGCTCCGGCCCCGGCCCCGGCCGCCGCCGCCCGCCGTCGCTCACTCGTTCGGAGCAGTGAGGGCCGTCGCGGGATGCGGGGGCGGCCCGCGGGAGGTCTCCTGTCAGCGGAGGTCTCACGATGGGTTCACTGCGCCTGACCGTCTGCGCGGGGCTGCTGGTGGCCGGCGCGGTCGCCCCGGTGATCGACACCGCCGGCGCCGCGGGCCCGGCGGACCGGGCGGACGGCGCCGGCCACCGCCGGGCCGCGGTGACCTCGTCGCCCCCGGCCACCGGGGGGAGCCCCACCGGAGCGAACCCCAGCGGCGGCGGCCTCGCCGTCGTGCCGACGCCGGTCCGGCCGGCGCCGTCGGCATCCGCGTCCGCGTCCGCGCAGGCCGTGCCGGAGAGTCCCGGCACGGCGCACGCGGTGACCGGACTCGTCCTCGCGGCGGTCGCGGCGGTCGCGGTCGTCCTGCTGTCCCGGGCGGTCGGCCGGGACCGGACGCGCCGGACGCGCCGGGGAACGGACTGAGGGAGCGATCAGCCATGCCCGACACCCCCGACACGCCCGGCACCTCCGGCATTCCCGGTGCCCCCGGCTTCGAGGAACGCCGGTACGGCGCCGGCCGTCTCCTGACCGGCACCGCCTGGCTGGTGCTGCTGCTCGGACTGTGGCTGTGGGGCGGCCGGCGGGCCGACGTGCCGCAGCGCCCGGCCGGCCCGGCCACCGGGGACATGGCCGCCGCCGGCCGCCCCGACCGGACCGGGCCGACGCCCCCCGCCGCACCGTCCCGCGCCCGTCCCGTGCCCGCCGCCCCGTCACCCGCCTCGGTGCACCTGATCGGAACCGGCCCCTGAGCCGGCGCCGCCTGGCAGCATGAACGCGTGCCGCACACCCGAGCGCAGCACGGGGGGAACCGCATGTACGGCGTGAACGGCGTGAACGGCACGAACGGCACGAACGGCGTGAACGGCACGACGCGGGCGGCCGCGACGCTCCTGGGCGCGGCCCTGCTGCTCACCGGCTGCTCCTCCTCCGGCGCGGACGACGGCGGGCACGGCGGCGGCGTGAACGCGGCCGTCACCCAGCGGCCCGGGGACCGCGACCCGTACTGGGTCGACCCGGACAGCAGGGCGGCCCGTCAGCTCGCCGCGTACGCCGAGGCCGGGCGGACGGCCGACGCCGCGCGCGTCCGGCGGATCGCCGAGCAGCCGACCGGCGAGTGGATCGGCCCGGAGAACCCCGAGCGGGAGGCGCGCGGCTTCACCGAGGCCGCGGCGAAGGCCGGCCGCACCGCGCTGCTCGTCCTCTACGACATCCCGCACCGCGACTGCGGCCAGTACTCGCGGGGTGGCGCCGCCGACGGCGACGGCTACCGCGCCTGGATCGACGGCGTGGCCCGGGGCGTCGGCGACCGCGCCGCCACCGTCGTCCTGGAACCGGACGCCGTGCTGCACCTGGTGGACGGCTGCACCCCCCAGGAGGTGCGGGAGGAGCGCTACGACCTGCTCGCGGGCGCCGTCGTCCGGCTCAAGTCCCTGCCGCGCACCAAGGTCTACCTGGACGCCGGGAACGCCGGCTGGGGCCGGCCGGACCAGATCTACGGACCGCTGCGGCGCGCCGGCGTCGAGAAGGCCGACGGCTTCGCCGTCAACGTCGCCAACTTCTACTCCACCGAGGACTCCCTCGCCTACGGCAGGCGGCTGTCCGCGAAGGTCGGCGGCAAGCACTTCGTCATCGACACCAGCCGCAACGGCAACGGCCCCTGGACGGACGGCGATCCGGCCGAGCGCTGGTGCAACCCGCCCGGCCGCGCCCTCGGCGAGCCGCCCACGACGAGGACCGCCGACCCCCTCGTGGACGCCTACCTCTGGGTCAAACGCCCCGGCGAGTCCGACGGCGCCTGCAAGGGCGGCCCGAAGGCGGGGGACTGGTGGGCGGAGTACGCGCTGGGGCTCGCGGCGGCGAGCGAGTAGGCGAGGGGGCGACCGGCTCGGGACGCCTGCTGCCCGTACCCCGTACCCCGTACGACGCCCCGAGCCGGCCGCCGCTACGGCACCTTCACCCACTGCGCCGTACTCGGCGTCCCCTTCTCGTCGTCCACGAACAGCATGTACCAGCCCGACGGGACCAGGTTCCGGTTCTTCGGCACCGTCACCGTGACCCGGTCGCCCGAGGTCCGCAAGGCCACCGCGATGGAGCGCTGGTCGACGTCCGTGACGTGGGTGGAGGCGCTCGGCCGGATCAGCCGGGCCGTGCGCAGGGCCGCCGCGTGCCGCGAGGTGAACGTGGCCGAGGCGCCGCGCGCGACGGTGCGCGGGCCGCCCGACAGCGTGGGCCGGGGGCCCCGGTACAGATAGGGCGGCGAGTAGATCTCGATGCGCTGTTCGAAGACGCCCGGCCTGGTGCCGGCCTTGTCGCCGTAGAGCGGGTCGGAGCCGAAGAACATCACCCGGCCGTCGGGCAGCAGGAGCGAGCCCGCGTGGTAGTCGCGGCCCACCAGCGGGTCGGCGACGCGGGTGAACGTGTTGGCGCGCGGGTCGTACAGCCGGGCCTGGAGGATGTCGGAGTCACCGCGCCCCCGGTAGTCGCGGGAGCCGCCGGAGACCAGCACCGAGTCGTCGGGCAGGATCGAGGTCTGCGGGTAGCGGGTGCCCTTCTCCAGGGAGGGGCCGTCGGTGAAGCGCGGGTGCTTCGCCGTCAGGTCCACCAGCCGGGTCCTCGGGCTGGACCGTTTAGACTCGCCGACCCCGCCGCCCCCGACGACCAGGTACTTCTGGTCCTGCGCGGGCGGCAGCGGCACCGTCGCCGAGGTTTCCGTCAGGGCCGCGTCACGGAGCCCCGGCACCTTGGTGAACCGGTTGCTCGCCAGGTCCCACAGGCCGGGGTCGCGCCCCACGTCGGCCGGTCCGTAGCCGGCGTTCGAACCGGAGTAGAAGATCCGGCCGTCCAGCGTCGGGAACAGCGCCGGATAGGTCGGGAACTGACGGGTCTTCGGGGTGTACGTCCACTTCCGCGTCCTCGGGTCAAACACCTCGTTCTTGCCCGGGACCAGCTGCCCGATGTCGTCGAGGCCGGAGACGCCGAGGACCCTGCCGTCGCTCAGGGCGGTGAGCGTCGGGTACCAGCGGGCCTCGTTCATCGGATCGACCCTGACGTACCTCTCGGCGACCGGGTCGAACTCGTAGGCGTCCCTGATCCCCTGGAAGTCCTTCTTGTCCAGGGCGAGCTTCTGCGCGATGCCGTAGGTGTTGCGGGCATCCGCGCCGGTCAGGCCCCTGATCCGGTAGTTGTCCTGGGCGCCGGTCTCGTACGCCGTGCCGCTCCTGAGCGCCTCGACGTAGATCCGGCCGAGGCCGGGGGTGTTGCCGAGGAACCTGCCGGTCCCGCGGTCGAAGTTCTTCTCGGCGCGCGGTACCAGCACCGGGTCCTTGGAGACGAACGTCTTGCCGTTGGCCCGGCCGGTGAACGTCGTGCCGGCGGGCAGGGTGACCGGCTGGTCCGGGTTCTCGTTGTGCACGATCATCAGACCGCCGGCCTTGGTGACGTCGCCCTTCAGCTTCTCGTACCGCTTGGTGCCGCCCGCGATCAGGACGGAGCCGTCGGCGAGCTGGGTGTGGCCGGAGCAGAACAGGTCGTCGGGCGTGGGCACCCTCTCGACCGTGCCCGCGACCGGGTCCCAGAGCCGGGAGTCGAACCGCCGGGCGTCGAAGTTCGCCTGGTTGTTGCCGGAGCCGGCCACCAGCAGCACCTTGCCGGTGTGCAGCAGCACGGCGTGGATGGTGTCCTGCCGGTACTCCTTCGGGAACTCCACGATGTCCCAGTGGCCGTTGGCGGCCTTGTACCCGGACTCGTTGATCTTGTACTGGTGGTAGCGCGCGGCGCCGAAGCGGTAGAGCCACGGCCCGTTCATCCCGGCCAGCGCGAGCACCGCCACCGCGCCGATCCCGACCCGGCGCGCCCGGCGGAAGCCGGCCTGCCGCCCCCTCATCCCTCACGACCCCCCGCCGCGCCCGGGCGCATGACGTGGGCGGCGCTCGCGCGGGCGCGCCGGTCGCCGCGCAGCGTCCAGCGCCACAGCAGGATCGGCGAGGCGGTGATGAGCAGCGCGAGCGAGGCCCAGGTGAGCATCGCCGGGTGCGGGTGACCGAGGGCGGCGCCGGCGGCGATCGAGCCGCCGAAGACCAGGACGAAGAACCAGTGCGCCCGGAAGGTGCCGAACAGCGTGTCCGGGCTCGCCGAGTCGCCCTTCGGGGTCACCACGAACCGGCTGCGGCGGCGCAGCACGGCGTCGGCGAGCGAGCGGGCGTAGATCGGCGCCGACAGGGCCGACATCATCATGCCGGCCACCCCGCCGGAGCCCTCGGGTTCGTGCGGGGAGACGTTGTGCCGGCGGTTCCAGACGTACAGGCCGATCTGGAGCGCCGAGGCGTTGCCGTACAGCATCAGCCACACCGTCGGGTCGATGTCGACGCCGGAGGCGCCCAGGCCCAGGAAGAGCGCGCAGCTGAGGGCGGCCAGGATCCAGTTGAGGGCGGACATCGGATAGAAGACGATCATCATGGTGTAGTTGAGGAGGCGGCCGGGCGGCAGCGTGCCGAAGCCCTTCCAGTACTGCGTGAGGATCGTCTCGTACGTCCCACGCGACCAGCGCAGCTGCTGGGTGAAGAAGTCCGTCCAGGCCGCCGGCCCCTCGCCGACGGCGAGCACGTCCGGGGTGTAGACCGACCGCCACTTGCGGCCGGTCGCCGGATTCCTGGTGCGGTGCATCTCGAAGCCGGTGGCCATGTCCTCGGTGATCGAGTCGTACAGGCCGCCGATCTGCTGGACGGCGGCGATCCGCACCGCGTTGGAGGTGCCGACGAACATCGGCGCGCCGTAGCGGTTGCCGGCCCGCTGGATCAGGGCGTGGAAGAGGAACTGCTGCGACTCGGCGGCCTTGGTGACGAAGGTGTCGTAGTTGCCGTAGACCTGCGGGCCGACGACGAAGCCGACGTCCGGGTCGCGGAAGTAACCGAGCATCCGCTCCAGGTAGTTGGCAAGCGGCACGTGGTCGGTGTCGACGGAGGCGAAGACATCGTAGGCGTCGCCGTGCGCCTGGAGCCAGGCGTTGTAGTTGCCGTGCTTGGTCCTCGCGCGGTACGGGCCCTCGGGCCGGTTCCAGCGCGCGACGCCCTTGCGGGTGAAGTGGTGCACGCCCAGGCGCGCGCAGACCGCCTTCACCTCCTCGTCGTCGCCCTCGTCGAGCAGCCAGACGTGCATGACGCCCCGGTGACGCAGCCGCACGGCCGCCTCAAGGGTCCGGGTGACCATCTCCAGCGGCTCCTTGCCGGGCACGAAGCTGGTGAGGAAGGCGACCCTGGTACCGGTCTCGGGCACCACCGGGACGGGGTCGCGGGCGACCAGGGTGGCGTGCGCGTTGGACAGCACGTTCAGGCAGCGGAACAGTTCGATCAGCCCGATGGAGACCAGCATCACCACGTCGAGGGCCGGCAGGAAGCCGTACGCCGGGTGGTCGCGCTCGGTCCAGTGGTCCGGCCGCATCAGCCAGCCCAGCAGGATGAGGGAGAGCAGCGGGGCGGCGGCCAGCATCAGCGTGACCCGCAGGCGGTGCGGTTCCTGGGAGAGCAGGGAGCGGTAGCGCACCCGGTAGGGCCGGTCGGGGTCGGGCCGGGTGAGCGGTCCGGCCAGGCGGCTGTAGTGCTCGTAGTCGTAGTCACGCGTCATCCCCAAACAGCCATTCGAGGCGTTTGCACCCCCAACCACCCTGAACAGGAAGCAACTTGGCAACCAAGGTTCTACGGTGTCCAGCATGATCGCAACACACGAAATGCGGAGCTAACCGCCCAGATGTACGCAAGACGCGAGGGCGCACATGAGTGCGAGCGGGGGCGGAGGCGGCTTGCGGGAGGCGGCGAGCGGGGCGTACGGCGGAGATCCGCGGCACGCGAAAGGCCCCCCGCTCGCGCGAGGGGCCTTTGCTGTCGGTGCGCCGCCAGGGACTCGAACCCCGGACCCGCTGATTAAGAGTCAGCTGCTCTAACCAACTGAGCTAGCGGCGCCTGCTGACACGGAGAACTTTACCGGACCGCGGGCGGTGGTCGTGACCAGCGGGAGGCGGGCGCCGCGGCGTCCGTCCCCCCCCCCAGGCGACTCCGATACGTCCTTCTGGTCGTCAGACAGGCTTATTCTCAGCCGCGTTGTGACACGGATCACCGTGCACAGATCCGGACAAGTCCGTATGGAGTGTGACGTGGATCGCATGGATGCCCCGGCCGACCTGGCGAATCGTTCCGTCTCGCGGCTGATCCAGAACGAGATCACCACCGAGATCCCCGTCCACCTCCTGTTCCGCGACGATCCCGACCCCGGCCGCCGGGAGCCCCGGACCGCCCCGATCGCCCTCGGGCCCGCCGTGGTGGGCAGCAGGCGGGGCGCCGGCGAGCAGGCGCGCCCCCGCCGCCGCGCGCCCGCGCCCGCCAACGCGGCGCCGGAGCCTCAACCGGCGCTGACGGCGCGGCCGGCTCTGGTGCTGCCGGCGGCGGTGGGGGTGCTCGCCGGGGTGTGCGGGGCGGCGGGCTGCGCGGCCACCTCCTGGTGGGCGGGCGCACTGCCGCCCGCGCCGGGCGCGGGCGCCGGTCTCGGAGCGCTCCAGTGGGCGGCGTACGCCGGCGCGGGCGCGCTCGCCCTGGCCGGCTTCGGCGGGCTGGCCCAGGGCCGGACCGGGCGGGCCTGGGTGCTCGGGCTGTTCGGCCGCTACCAGGGGACGGTCCGGCGCACCGGACTGCTGTGGATCAACCCGCTGACGCCGCGCCGCCGGATCGACGTACGGCTGCGGCACTGGCGCAGCGAGCCGATGCCGGCCGCCGACGCCAACGGCGTCCCGCTGCGGGTGGCGGTCCTCGTGGTGTGGCGGGTGCGGGACACGGCGCGCGCCGCGCTCGGGATCGACGACCACGAGGCGTATCTGCGCGCGTGCGTGGAGGCCGCCCTCGCGCGGGTGCGGGTGGCGGCGCCGGGCGGTTCGCGCGGGGCGGCGGAGGCGGCGGGCGAGGCGCTGACCCGGCTGGTGGCGCGGGAGACGGCGGCGGTCGGCCTGGAGGTGTACTCGGTGCGGCCGGCCCGCGTCGAGTACGCCCCCGAGGTCGCCGACGCCATGCACCGGCGCAGCGTCGCCGCGCTGGACGCCCGGGACCGGGCCGGCGCGCTCACCTCGGTGGTGGACTCGGTGGAGGACACGGTGACCCGGCTGACCATGCGCGGGCTGGTCGATCTCGACGCCGGCGAGCGCAAGGTCCTGGTGCGGGACCTGACGGTGGCGTTCTGCGCCGGACGCCGGGAAACCAGCCCGTGATTGGTATGGACATGTTCAAAGAGTGCTCATAATCTGAGACTTGGTCTAGACCAACATGCGGACCATCGCGCACGAAGTACTGCACACGAAGCATCGCGCACCAAGCATCGCGCGCGAGCGCCGCATCGCACCGCATGCACCACCGCACGCAGCACAGTCCGGCTCACCGAACCTCCCCACACGTTCACCAGGAGCGACCACATGCGGACCAAGGCCAAGTTGTACGCGGCCGTGCTGGGCCTCACCACCGCCGGAGCGTTCGTCCTCTCCACCGGCGGCGCCAGCAGCCACGGCTACACCGACCTCCCCATCAGCAGGCAACTGCTCTGCGCCAACGGCACGGTGAAGGGCTGCGGCTCCATCCAGTACGAGCCGCAGAGCGTCGAGGGCCCCAAGGGCTTCCCGGCGTCCGGGCCGGCGGACGGGCAGATCTGCTCGGGCAACCACAGCGAGTTCGGTTCCCTGAACAGCCCGACCGCCCCCTCGGGCGGCGCCTGGCCCACCACCAAGGTCACCGGCGGCCAGAGCTACACCTTCCGCTGGCAGTTCACGGCCCGGCACGCCACGACCGACTTCAAGTACTACGCCACCAAGCAGGGCTGGAACCAGAACCACGCCCTGACCCGGGCCGACCTGAACACCACCCCGTTCCTGACGGTCCCCTACGGCGGCAAGCAGCCGCCGGCCACCCTCAGCCACAGCGGCACCCTGCCGTCCGGGCTGAGCGGCCACCACGTGATCGTCGGCGTGTGGACCATCGCCGACACGGGCAACGCGTTCTACGCCTGCTCGGACGTCACGTTCTGACCCGGCGGGCTCTCCCGGCCCGGAACGATCTCTGAGCATTGCTTGAGCCGCCGGGACGGCCGGCGTGGGTAGGTTCCTGCCACGCCGGCCGATCGGGGCCGGGCGGGGGAGTTCCGGGGGGAACCATGGAAGCGCTGTTCTACGCCGTGCCCGTGCTCATGATCACCTTCGCGGTCCTCGGACTGGTCTCGGCCGCCCGGCGGGCGCGCCGGGTGCGCGGCGCCTGGGACAGCGGCCTGACGGCCGAGGCACGGTGTCTGCGGACGTACACCACGACCAGCGGCGGCGGCGCGGACACCTCCGTCAGCACCACGCTGCACCACGTGTACGAGTTCCGTACCCGCGAGGGGCGCGGGGTGCGGTTCGAGGAGACGGGCGGGCCGGGGACGGTCCTGGAGGGCGACGTCGTCACCGTGCACTACCGGGCCGAGCGCCCCGAGGAGGCGACGGCGCACACCCCGGCGCGCCGCGGTCGGCTCGCCGCCGAGCAGGGCTGCGTCTTCGCCTTCCTCGGTGTGTTCATCGCCCTCTGTCTGACCTTCATGGCCGTCGCCCACATGATCTTCTCGGCGACGGACGACTTCATGCCGTGAGGCCCCGCCCCGTCCGGGGCGCGCCCGTGACATACGACGATGGCCCCCGCTTCCGCGAGGGCCATCGTCACTGTGCGCCGCCAGGGACTCGAACCCCGGACCCGCTGATTAAGAGTCAGCTGCTCTAACCAACTGAGCTAGCGGCGCATGACTCCCGCCGTCCGCTCTCGCGGTCGGCGACGAAGAAAATACTACCCGGTGCTCAGGGGTGCTCGTGACCACCCGCCCGTGAGCCGGATCGCCGGCGCCAGCGGCACCGGCGCCCGGACGGAGTGGCCGAAAGCGGTCGGCCCGCGCCGGGGTCACAGCACCGCGCTCAGGAACTCCCGGGTCCGCTCCTGCTCCGGGTCGCCGAAGATCTTCTCCGGCGGTCCGGACTCCACCACGCGTCCCGCGTCGAACATCAGCACCTGGTCGGAGATGTCGCGGGCGAAGCCCATCTCGTGGGTGACGCAGAGCATGGTGATGTCGGTGGAGCGGGCGATGTCCCGCAGCACGTCCAGGACGCCCGCCACCAGCTCCGGGTCGAGCGCCGAGGTCACCTCGTCCAGCAGCAGCACCTGCGGGCGCATCGCCAGCGCCCGGGCGATCGCCACCCGCTGCTGCTGCCCGCCGGACAGCTGCCCCGGGTGCGCGTCGCACTTGTCGGCCAGGCCCACCAGCTCCAGCAGCTCCCGCGCCCGCTCCGCCGCCTCGTCCCGGGACAGGCCGAGCACGGTGACCGGGGCCTCGGTGATGTTCCTGAGGACGGTCATGTTCGGGAACAGGTTGAAGTGCTGGAAGACCATGCCGATCTTCTTGCGGATCTCCCGGACCTGCTTGGCCGGCGCCGGGAACAGCCGCTCCCCGGCCACCGTGATGGTGCCCTCGTCCGGCGTGGTCAGCGTCATCAGCAGCCGCAGGATCGTGGTCTTGCCCGAGCCGGACGGCCCGATCAGCGTGACGTGCTTGCCGGCGTCGACGCGGAAGTCGAGCCCGTCGAGGACCGTGTGGTCGCCGAACCGCTTGGTCACGTTCTCCAGGCGGACCAGCTCCGGGCCGGCGGCGGGGACGGGGGCGTGGTCGGGGTTCTTGGCGGTGTCAACGGACAAGACGTCGCTCCAGTGCTCGCAGGAGGAAGGAGGCCAGAGAGGAAACGAGGATGAAGGCCACGCCGATCACGGTCAGCGGCTCGGTGAACTGGAAGTGCTGCTGGGAGTAGAGCCGCGCCTGCCCGAGCATCTCCAGCACGGTGATCGCCATCAGCATCGGCGTGTCCTTGAGCATCGAGATGACGTAGTTGCCGAGGGCCGGCACCACCCGGCGGATCGCCTGCGGCAGGATCACCGCGGTCCAGGTCCGCCGCCGGGGCAGGTTCAGCGCCGTCGCCGCCTCCCACTGGCCGGCCGGCACCGCCTCGATGCCGGCCCGGTAGACCTGCATCGTGTACGTCGAGTAGTGCAGCCCGATCGCGAAGACGCCGGTGGTCAGGGCCGAGAAGGTCAGCCCCCACTCGGGCAGCACGTAGAAGAGGAAGAACAGCTGCACCAGCAGCGGGGTGTTGCGGACGAACTCCGTGGCCGCCCCCACCGGCCAGCGCACCCAGCGGGTGGGCGCGCGCATCAGCAGCGCCCACACCAGTCCGAGCGCGAAGGAGATCACCGAGCCGAGCGCGAGGGCCTGGAGGGTGACCAGCAGTCCGTCCCAGAAGTGCGGCATGAAGGCGCGTACGGCGCCCCAGTCCCAGGTCACAGGGCACCGCCTTCCGCGGTCTCCACGCCGCCGGCCGCGGTGCGCGCGGTCCTGGCACCGGCGGTCGTCGCGGTGCGCGCGGCCACGCCGCTGGTCGCGGCCCGCTTCACCGCCCGCGCCCCCGCCTCGTCCAGCGGGTCCTTGCCGATGCCCCGCTTCAGCCGCTTCTCCAGCCCGCGCATCAGCCGGGTCAGCGCGAACGCGATCAGGAAGTAGCCGATCAGCAGGTACGTGTAGATCTCGGCGCTCTCCTGGAGGGCGAGCCGCACCAGGTTGCCGCTGAAGGCCAGGTCGCCCATGCCCATGACCGACACCAGCGAGGTGCCCTTGAGCAGCTCCACCAGCAGGTTGCAGAAGGAGGGGATCATCTCGGGCACGGCCTGCGGCAGCAGGATCAGCCGCATCCGCTGCCAGGGCGTGAAGCTGAGCGCGATGCCGCCCTCGCGCTGCGCCGGGTCCACCGCGTTCAGCGCGCCGCGCACGATCTCCGAGCCGTACGCGCCGTAGGTCAGACCGAGCGCCAGGGTGCCCGCCCACATCGGCACCAGCTGCCAGCCGAAGGCGGGCGGCAGCACGAAGAACACCCAGAAGATCATCACCAGCGCGGAGGTGCCGCGGAACACCTCGGTGTAGAAGCCCGCCAGGAAGCGGACGATCCACAGCCGGTGGGTGCGGGCGACGCCGGCCGCGAAGGAGACGGCGGTGGCGAGCAGGGCGCTGAAGAACAGCAGCTGGAGCGTGGTCCACAGGCCCCGCAGTACGAGTTCCCACAGTCCGGCGGTCATCCGGCGCACAGCTCCTTCGCGGTCAGGTCCGTCATCTCGGCCGCGGTGAACCCGAAGGGCCGCAGGAGGCGGAGCAGTTCGCCGCTCTTCTTCAGCTTGCGCAGCTCGGTGTTGAAGGCGTCCCGCAGCCGGGTCTCGGTGGGCCGGAAGGCGAAGGCGCCGCCGTCCACGTGCGGCTTTCCCTTCACCAGCGGCTCGAAGGGCTCGGTGGCCTCCGCCTTGGACGACTTCCTCACCACCTCGCGGGTGGTGAGGGCGGTGCCGGCGAAGACGTCCACGCGGCCGGCCTCGACGGCGTTCAGACCGGCCACCTGGTCGGGGACGATCAGGATGTCGCTCTCCGCGTACCCGGCGTCCACCGCGTACTGGATCTCCGCGTAGCCGGTGCCGGTGGCGAACCGCGCCTTCTTCGCGACGACGTCCCGGTAGTCGTGCAGGCCCTTCGGGTTGCCCTTGCGGACGATGAAGGAGTCGAGCATCTGGTAGTCGGGGTCGGCGAAGATCACCTGGGCGCAGCGGTCCGCGTTGACGTACATCCCGGCGGCGACGACGTCGAACTGCTGGGAGTTGAGGCCCGGGATCAGGGAGCCGAACTCGGTCGGCACGGGCTGCACCTCGGGCACGCCGAGCCGCTTGAAGATCACCCGGGCCAGTTCCGGCGCCTCGCCGGTCAGCTCGCCGTTCCGGTCGATGTACCCGAACGGGATCTCGCCCGCGATGCCGAGCCGTACGACGCCCTGGGCCCTGAGCCGGTCCAGGAGAGCGCCGCCGCCGGCGGACGCGGTGGCCACCCGGCTGCACCCCGCAGCGCCGGCCGCGCCGACCGCGCCGAGCGCCGCCACCCCCGCGAGCAGCGACCGGCGGGCGGGGCGGGGCCCGGGTGTCCGTCTGACGTTCCCAGGTGCGTCATGTGCATGAGGTGGAGGCATGAGCGCGCCGCTACCCAGACGCATTCGGGTTATGCCGAGGAAATCCGCGGCCGCGCTGGGTACCCGAACGGACAGGGCCGCAGCAACCACGCGCAGGAAGGCTGGTCATGACCGCACTCGGAATCCTCTACCCGGGCCACTTCGCCGAGGACGACTACCCCCGCATCGAACAGCTCCTGGGCAGCGACATCCGGGTGGATCTGATCGGCGCCGACGACGACCTGGACCGGACCGCCGGCGACCGCGCCGGGTGGCTGGAGCGGAGCGTCGAGGCGCTGCGGCTGTCCGGCGCGGAGGCGGTGGTGTGGGCGGACACCCGCGGCGGCTTCGAGCAGGGCTGGGCGGACGCCCACGCGCAGGTGCGCGAGCTGGCCCTGGCGGCCGGCATGCCGGCCTCCTCCACCTCCTTCGGGTTCGTGCACGCGGCGCAGGAGATCGGCGTGCGCCGGGTCGCGGTCGCCGCCCCCTACACGGACGACGTGACCGGCCGGTTCGCGGAGTTCCTGCGGGCCGGCGGGGTCGAGGTGACCGCCGCGCACAGCGCCGGACAGGCCACGGCGGCCGAGGTGGCCGGCTGGGGCGAGCGGGAGCTGCTGGGGCTGGCGCGGGCGGCGGACACGGCGGACGCGCAGGCGCTGCTGGTGCCGTGCACGGCGCTGCACACCGCCTCCCACGTCGCCGACCTGGAGAAGGAGCTGGGCAAGCCGGTCCTCACCGCGAACCAGGTGACCGTGTGGGAGGCGCTGCGGCTGACCGACCGGCGCGTCAACGCACCCGGTCTGGGGGCACTGTTCACCCGGGAGCCGGTCGTGCAGGTGTGACATGGGTCACGTGTGCCGGAGGGCGGGGGCGGTGGGTTGCGGGCCTTCGCCCGGGGGCGTTACCTGGAACTGTCCGGCGGTGCGGCGAGAGCCCGCCCCGGGGTCACGGCACGGTCCGGCGGCCCCCGCCCGACCGCGCGTCCCCCCTGGCAGCGGCCCGTCGTCGCCGTGAAGGCCGGTGCTTCGACGCGGAGGTGACCGAAGGTGAAAGCCGTCGTCTATGAGAAGCCCTTCGAGGTGGCGGTGCGGGACGTCGACGATCCGAGGATCCAGCACCCGGGCGACGTGATCGTGCGCGTCACGTCCAGTGCGATCTGCGGGTCCGACCTGCACATGTACGAGGGCCGTACGGCCGCCGAGGCCGGCATCGTCTTCGGCCACGAGAACCTGGGCATCGTCGAGGAGGCGGGCAGCGGCGTGGTCTCGCTGTCCGAGGGCGACCGGGTCGTGATGCCGTTCAACGTGGCCTGCGGCTTCTGCAAGAACTGTCTGGCCGGGAAGACCGGCTTCTGCCTGACGGTGAACCCCGGATTCGCCGGCGGGGCGTACGGATACGTGGCGATGGGCCCGTACACCGGCGGCCAGGCGGAGCGGCTGCGGGTGCCGTTCGCCGACTTCAACTGCCTGAAGCTGCCGCCGGGGGAGGAGCACGAGACCGACTTCGTGCTGCTCGCCGACATCTTCCCGACCGGGTACCACGGCTGCGAGCTGGCCCAGGTGTCGCCGGGCGAGTCGGTGGCGGTCTTCGGCGCGGGGCCGGTGGGTCTGATGGCCGCGTACTCGGCGCTGCTGCGCGGGGCGTCGCAGGTCTTCGTGGTGGACCGGGTGCCCGAGCGGCTGGCCAAGGCGGAGGAGATCGGGGCCGTCCCGATCGACTTCACCCAGGGCGAGCCGGCCGACCAGATCAAGGAGCACACGGGCGGCGAGGGCACCGACAAGGGCGTGGACGCCGTCGGCTACCAGGCCCAGTCCCACCACGAGGAGGGGCACGAGGAGCCGGCCGTCGTCCTGAACACGCTGGTCGAGACGGTACGGCCGACCGGACTGCTCGGCGTGCCGGGCCTGTACGTCCCGGCCGACCCGGGCGGCCCCGACGAGCACGCCAAGCACGGCCAGCTGCTGGTCTCCATCGGCAAGATGTTCGAGAAGGGGCAGCAGATGGGGACCGGGCAGTGCAACGTGAAGCGGTACAACCGCCAGCTGCGCGACCTGATCGTCTCCGGCCGCGCCCGGCCCAGCTTCGTGGTCTCCCACGAACTCCCGCTGGACCAGGCCCCGCTGGCCTACGAGAAGTTCGACAAGCGCGTCGAGGGCTACACCAAGGTGGTGCTCCACCCGGGCCACGCCCTGGCGGCGTGACGGTGTCCGAGCCGTTCGAGTCGTTCGAGCCGTTCGAGCGGGCGGGACGGGCAGGAGAGGAACAAACGGAGACAGTCTCCTGTTGACGCCGGGCAGGACAACCAGCCGGCGAACCGCAGGAGGCACCCCGTGGCAGACGAGATCCGAGGCACGACACAGGGCAGCGCGCCCGTGCCCCTGTCCGTGCTGGATCTGGTGACCGTGGGCGCGGGCCGCACGGCCACCGACGCCCTGCGCACCAGCGTCACCCTCGCCCGCCTCGCCGAGGCCCGCGGCTACCACCGCTACTGGGTGGCCGAGCACCACTCCATGCCCGGCGTGGCCTCCTCCTCACCGGCGGTGATCCTCGCCCACCTCGCCGCCCACACCGACCGCATCCGGCTCGGCTCCGGCGGCGTGATGCTGCCCAACCACGCCCCCCTGGTCATCGCGGAGCAGTTCGGCACCCTGGAGGCCATGGCCCCCGGCCGCGTCGACCTCGGCCTGGGCCGGGCGCCCGGCACCGACGGCGCCACCGCCGCCGCCCTGCGCCGCACCGACCGGCTCAACGAGGGCGCCGACGACTTCCCCCAGCAGCTCGCCGAGCTGACCCGCTTCCTGGACGACGACTTCCCCGACGGCCACCCCTACGGCCGGATCCACGCCGTCCCCGGCCCGGTGCAGGCCACCTCCCCGGGCGGCGTCCAGTCCCCGCACCGCCCGCCGCTCTGGCTGCTCGGCTCCTCCGGCTTCAGCGCCAGGCTGGCCGGCATGCTCGGTCTGCCGTTCGCCTTCGCGCACCACTTCTCCGCGCAGAACACCCTCCCCGCCCTCGACCTCTACCGCGAGTCCTTCCGCCCCAGCGCGGTGCTCGACGCGCCGTACGCCCTCATCGGCGTCGCCGCCCTCGCCGCCGACGACGAGAAGGAGGCCCGCCGCCAGGTCCTGGCCGCCGCGCTGAACATGGTCCGGCTGCGCACCGGCCGCCCCGGCCTGGTCCCCACCCCGGAGGAGGCCGAGGCGTACGACTTCAGCCCGATGGAGGAGGAGTTCGTCCGCTCCTGGAACGCCAACGTCGTCCACGGCACCCCCGACGAGGTCCGCACCGGCCTGGACGACCTCCACAAGCGCACCGGCGCCGACGAGCTGATGCTCACCGCCAACGCGCACAGCGGCGAGGCCCGCCTGCGCTCCTACGAGCTCATCGCCGACGCCTACGGACTCACCGGCGACTAGGGTTCTTCGCCGCGTCCCGGGGACGCCTCAGCGGCGGCCGCAGGCGTGGCCGTCGAGGAGTTCGGAGATGCGGTCCGGGGACACCGGGCGGGAGTACAGCCAGCCCTGCCCGGTGTCGCAGCCGATCCGCCGCAGCCTGCTGGCCTGGTCGGAGGTCTCCACGCACTCGGCGGTGACGGTCAGTCCCAGCCGGTGCGCGAGCTGGATCATCGCCTCCACGATCACCTCGTCGGCGGGGCTCGGCGGCTCCGCCTCGCCCGCCCGCTGCCCGGGCTGGAATCCCCGGACGAACGACCCGTCCAGCTTCAGCGCCGACACCGGCAGCCGGCTGAGGTAGGCGAGGTTCGAGTAGCCGGTGCCGAAGTCGTCGATGGCGATGTGCACCCCCATGTCGCTGAGCGCCCGCAGCGCCTCCAGCGGCCGCCCGGCCGAGCCCATCACCGCCGACTCGGTCAGCTCCAGCTGGAGCAGCCGCGGCGCGAGCCCGGTCTCCGCCAGCACCTCGGCGACGTCCGCCACGAGGTCGGAGTCCCACACCTGGCGGACCGCGACGTTGACGCTGACGAAGATCGGCGGCTCGTCCGGGTGCTCCAGCTGCCAGCGGCGGGCCTGCCGGCAGGCGGTGGCCAGGATCCAGCGGCCCAGCGGCACGATGGAGCCGTCCTCCTCCGCCAGGGTGATGAACCGGTTCGGCGTCAGCACCCCGAACTGCGGGTGCCGCCAGCGCACCAGCGCCTCCACCCCGCGCAGCCGCCCGTCCGCCATCGCGACCAGCGGCTGGTACTCCAGCGTGAACTCGCCCCGCTCCACGGCCGCGCGCAGCGTCGAGACCAGGGCCTGACGGGTCATGCGGGTCGCGTTGCGCTCCGGGTCGAACAGGGTCCAGCGGGCCCTGCCGTCCGCCTTCGCCCAGTACAGCGTGGTGTCGGCCGCCTGCATCAGCGCGGTGGCCGAGGTCCCGGCCGCCTGCCGTTCGACCACGCCGATGGACGCCGACACCGACAGCCGCCGGCCGGAGACGTCGAACGGCTCCTGAAGCGCCGTCAGCACCGACTCGGCCAGATCGGCCAGCTGCTCGGTGCCGGTCGAGTCCTCCACCAGCAGCGCGAACTCGTCGCCGCCGAGCCGGGCCACCAGCGGGGCGCTCGCCCTGCCGTAGCCGGCCTCGTCCGCGCAGGCCGTCAGCCGCCGGGCCACGGCCGCCAGCAGCCGGTCGCCGATCCGGTGCCCGAGGGTGTCGTTGACCGCCTTGAAGCCGTCCAGGTCGAGGTAGCACAGGCCGATCCGGCCGGTGCCGCCGCGCTCGTACGGCTCCGTCTCCAGCGCGGCCGACAGGCGTTCGAAGAACAGCGTGCGGTTGGGCAGCCGCGTCACCGGGTCGTGCATCCGCAAGTGCCGCAGCCGGGACTGGAGTTCGCGGCGCACGCTGATGTCGGCGAGGGACAGCAGGACGCCCGGCGGGCAGGCGGCGGCGCCGGACCCGGTCCCGGGCGTGCCGTCCGGCGCGCCCGCCGGCGTGTCCCCGGCCGGCAGCGGCGCCAGGGTGACCTGGACCCACCGGGAGTGGCCGTCGGGGTGCTTGAGGTGGCGCACACAGCGCAGCCGGGCCCGCCGGCCGCGCAGCACCGCGCGGTACGCCTGCCAGGTGCGCGCGTCGGAGGCCAGGTCCACCAGCTCGGCGGCCGCCTGCCCGGCCAGCTCGCCGGGTTCCAGGCCGAGCAGCTCGCCGAAGGTGTCGTTGGCGCTGACCACCAGGCCCTCGCGGTCGACGACGGCCATCGCGAGGGGCGCGGCGTCGAAGACCGAGCGGAAGGGAGATCCGGCGGACTCCGCCGTCCGGGTGACGCCGGGGCCGGGGGCGGCCTCGGGGACGGGTTCGGGAACGCCCTCGGGGCCGGGCGGGGGGACTGGCGCCGCACGGCCCCCCGCGACAGCGACGGCAGCGGCCGGTTCGCCACCTGACGGCGTCATGACATCACTCTGTGTGACTTTCGGCTGGATGAGGTCCACCGCGGGCGTCGGCCCCTCGGACGTTCCGCTCACCGCTCGCTCCCGCAGTGCACTCGGTTCTCGTATCGGTCTCGTCGGGTGGTCGGCCGGGTGACGAACGGCCGCCGGGCCCGTGTCCGCGCAGGAAAGTGCCAGGAAAGTGTGCCGATCATAGAGGTTGGCACCGGGCCGCTGCCAGCGGTTCGCCGGTCTCTTCGGATCACGCGCACTCCTGACGGATCGTTTCTGTCCGCACCTGGACAGGTTCTTCGGGCCACCGATCACTTGTGACGTTCCGTGAACGGCCCGGGGGTGTCGCTCCTCCCGGCCCCGCGGCACGGCTCCGTACCTCCCGAAGGTGGTCCCCTCACCCTTCCGGTGCAGACAAACAGGGCGTACCGCTACAAACTCCCACAGGCTGGGTTCGGTGTCCCCGCGAACCGCACCCGGAGGTCTCCGTGCCGCGTCAGCTCCCCCTGAAGGCGCTCAGCCGTGACGCCCTCAAGGCGCTGGACCGGGCCGGCGCGCGGCCCCGACTGCGCAGCACCGCCGCCGTGTTCACCACGCTCTCCGCGCTCGCCGCCACCTCCATCCTCAGTGGTCCCTCGGTCGCCGAGCCGTTCTCGACCGCGCCCTGCGCGCTGCACCGCACCGCCGCGCACCACTCCGAAGGGGTGGACACCTGGAACGCCTCCTACGTCCGGCCGACCCGGCCGCTCGACGCCGTGATGGTCTTCCTGTCCTTCCCCGACTCGGCCCCGCTCACCACCCCCGACGAACTCGCCGCCGACCACTTCCCGGGCACCAGCCAGTTCTTCGCCCGCGCGTCCTACGGCAGGTTCACGCTGCGCCCGCACCCGCTGCGGCACTGGATCCGGATGCCGCGCCCGTCCACGGCGTACGCCATGCACCGCGACTGGAACGCCGCCGACCGCACCGCCTATCTGCGCGACGCGGTCGCCGCCGCCGACCCGCAGGTCGACTTCTCCCGCTACGACGTCGTCTACCTGGTGGCCGACCCGGACGCGCCGGGCGTCGACCCGGACGCCACGAAGGTCGTCAACCTGGACACCCCGCTGCGGGCCGACGGCCGGGACCTGCGGCGGGTGGTGACCGTGTTCGAACGGCACCCGCCGGACCGGCTGGTGCTCGCCCACGAGACCGGGCATGTCTTCGACCTGCCGGACCTGTACCACCGCCCCTCGGACGACAAGGGCGACTGGGACACCTACGTGGGCGACTGGGACCTGATGGGCAGCCAGTTCGCGCTCTCCCCGGACCTGTTCGGCTGGCACAAGTGGCGGCTCGGCTGGTTGGACCCGCGCCAGGTGGCGTGCGTGACGGGCTTCGGGCCGACCCGGCTGACCCTGGAGCCGCTGGAGGCCGGCCCGACCGGTGCGGGTGCCACGGGCGGCGCGGGCGGTGCGAGCGGCGGAGGTGGGGGCGGTGTGGACGGGATCGGCGCGGACGGCGTCGGGGGTGACCGGAGCGGGGCGGGGGCCGGCGGGCGGTCGCTGTTCGGGCTGGGCGGCGGGACGAAACTGGCCGTGGTGCGGACCGGGAGCGACACCGCGCTGGCCATCGAGGCGCGCACCTCGACCGGCAACGACGCGACCGGCTGCCGGGAAGGAGTGCTGGTCTACCGGGTGCGCGGCACGACCGAGTCGGGCGGCGGGTCCGTCCAGGTGATCGACGCCCATCCGCGCACCGAGGCCTGCTGGGAGAACTCGGTCTACCCGCCGCTGGCCGACGCGCCCATCGAGGTGGGCGAGAGCTTCACGGTGCCGGGCGACGGCGTCCGCGTGGAGGTGGAGGACCGCACGGCCTCGGGCGCGTACACGGTCAAGGTCACACCCGCCTGAGCCGGCGGTGTCGAGACGGCGAGTCGGATACGACGGAGGGCCGGTTCACGTTTCCGTGAACCGGCCCTCCGTCTCCAACGTGCGCCGCCAGGGACTCGAACCCCGGACCCGCTGATTAAGAGTCAGCTGCTCTAACCAACTGAGCTAGCGGCGCCTGCTGACGTCGTAGACACTAGCATCCTGATCGGCCGGAGGAAAAATCGAAATCCGCACGGCGTCCCGGGCCGCCCGCACGGCCGCCCACAGCAGGATCTCGGGGCCCGGCAGCCACGGACAGCGGGTGTCCGGGGCGACCAGCCAGCGGGACGCGCGGCGGCCGAGACCGGTGCCGGGGACGGGCGCGGGGACGGTCACCGCGTCGCCGTTGCCGTGGCACAGCAGCGGCGGCACGCCCCCGGCGCGGCCCGCGCCGTCCGTGCGGCCGCGCGAGCCCCACTCCTCCCACTCCAGCAGCGAGGGCAGCCGGTGGGCGGTGCCCGGCGCGGTGAACAGCAGCATGCGGTCCCGGTGCACGGCGACCGGCCCGGCGCCGGGGCCCTCCTCCCACAGGCGGTCCAGCATCCGGCGGCCGAACATCGCGGGCGCGTTGACCACGTCGAACGCGGTGCCGCAGGGCAGCACGACCGGCGCGTCGGGCCGCTCCCGCCAGAACGCGAGCGTGCTGCGCGGGTGGGCGGCGGCGGAGGCGAGCCAGGCCGCGCCGTCCGGGGTGACCCCACAGGGGTCGCCGTGGCGGTCGGCGGCGAGGTCGAACTGACCGGGGTGCGCTTCGTTGCGGGTGCGGCTCATGCCGATACATCTACCGACCGTGCCCGGCCGGTTCCCCAGGGTCGCGGGAAATCGGGACAGACGCCGGAGGAAGGGAGTATCTTGCCCGCCTGTCATATGCCAGGTCGCTTGCGCGGGGCATGTTCCACGGGCGCGGAGCCGCAGTACGGGCGGACGCGGTGGGGGTGGGCGCGGGGCGGCCGGATCAGGCGGCGGGACGCGGGGGCGTCACAGCGGGTCGGACGGGTTGGCGTGCACGCTCTCCCCAGTGCCGCGCAGCAGGTCCCAGCCGAACTCGATCATCTTCTTGGCGTAGTCCTCGGTCCACTCCGCCCGCTCGGCGATGTCCGCCGCGCTCAGCCGGTCGAACCGGCGCGGGTCGGCGAGCTGCGCCGCGGCGACGGCCTGGAACTCCACCGCGCGGTCGGTCGCCGCCCGGAACGCGAGCGTCAGCTCGGTCGCCCGTTCCAGCAGCGCCCGGGGGTCGTCGATCGACTCCAGGTCGAAGAAGTGCTCCGGGTCGGCAGCGGCCGCTGCGGGCTCGAAGAGCAGGGGCGCGGGGCGTAGCCGCGATTCGTTGCGACGCGGCGTGGGCTCCGCCATGTCTTCTCCTCCTCGTACGGTTCGGATGGCGCCGCCTTCTGGAAGGGCCACCCTCCATTGTCTCGCGTGAGCGCAAGGGGGCCTGGGGGCGAGCGGCGGCGACCCCCGGGGTGGTCAAGGCGCGACGGCCCCCGGATGTTCCCGGGCTCGCGAGGTCCGCCGGTCAGGGGGGCGGCGTTGGGCCGGGGGCCGGTCAGCCGGACGCTCACGGTCGCCAGGGCACCCGGTGTTCGTGCAGGCGGGCCAGTACCGCGTGGTTCGCCTCCCAGCCGTCCGGGCTGTGTCCATCGGCCGCCTCCGGCGGCGTGCCGGACTCCGTCCGGCGAAGGGGGCCGGTCAACCGGACGCTCACGGTCGCCAGGGCACCCGGTGTTCGTGCAGGCGGGCCAGTACCGCGTGGTTCGCCTCCCAGCCGTCCGGGCTGTGTCCATCGGCCGCCTCCGGCGGCGTGCCGGACTCCGTCCGGCGAAGGGGGCCGGTCAGCCGGACGCTCACGGTCGCCAGGGCACCCGGTGTTCGCGCAGGCGGGCCAGTACCGCGTGGTTGGCCTCCCAGCCGTCCGGGAACTTCACCGTCACGCCCAGCTGGACCGGTTCCGTGGACGGGTGGTCGTCCAGGAGTTCGGTCACTCCGGCGCGGCAGACGACGATGCAGGCGTGCCGGTGGCGGGAGGCGAGGACGCACAGCCTGCCGGTCTCCAGGTGGAACGCGGTGGCGTCGGGACGGCCGGAGAGCGGGTGCAGGACGACCGTCACGTCGAACTCCCGCCCCTGGAGCCGGTTCGCGGTGTCCACGGTGACGTCCGTGACGCCCAGCCGCGCGAGCTCCGCCCGCACCGCCGCCGCCTGGTCCCGGTGCGCCGTGCCGACGGCGATCCGGTCGGCGGTCAGCGGCGCCGGGTCGGCCGACCGCTCCGAAGTCGCCGCGCCGCCCCGCTCCAGCAGCCGCCGTACCACCGCCGCGAGGGCCCGCACCGCCTCCGGGTCCGTGCGCGGGGTGTGCCGCGCGGGCAGCTCCAGCAGGCCCCACCCGGACGCGGCGGCCTCGTCGATCACCCGGTCGGGCCCCGAGCCGTCCGAGGGCACCGCGAAGGCGAGCCGCCGGTCGCCGGCCGTCGTGCCGCTGCGGAACGGCGTGTACGGGTAGAACGCGTCCGACACCAGCGGCGCCGCCGACGCCGGCAGCCGCCAGGACACCGGCAGCCGGTGCTGGGGCAGCTCCGGATTGTGCGCGAGCAGCGTCGTCACCGCGGACGCCGACGGGTCGTAGCTCAGCCCCGCCCACTGCTCCCCGCCGACGATCGTGAACGGGTCCAGCTGGCCGGGGTCGCCCACGAACAGCGCCCGCTCGAACAGCCCGGCCACGGCCAGCAGCGCGTCCGAGCGCATCTGGTACGCCTCGTCCACGATCGCGTGCCGCCACGGCTCGTCGACCTTCACGTGCGCCCACTTCGCGGCGGTGGACACCACCACGTCCAGCCCGGCGAGGTCGGCCGCCTTGGCGGACTTGCGCACGTTCGCCAGGCCGTCCAGCGCCTTGTCGTAGGGGTCGGCGTCGCTGCTGTGCAGCCGGCCCACCGGCAGCCCGGGCCCCTTCTCCGCGAGCCGCAGGACGAGGTCGTCCACCTGCGCGTTGGTCTGCGCGACCACCATCAGCGGCCGTCCGGCTGCGGCCAGCTCCAGCGCGGCCCGCACCACCAGCGTCGACTTCCCGGCGCCGGGCGGCGAGTCCACCACCACCCCGCGGTCCGTGCCGTGCAGGGTGTCGCGCAGGATCGCCGCGGTGGCCCGGGCGGCGGCCGCACCGGGGTCGGGGGCCGGCCGCGGGCCGGCCTCGGTCGGTCGGGCGGGGGCGGTCACAGGACGTCCTCCTCGGTCACCGGGTCGGGGGCCTCCGGCACGCTCTCCTCGCCGGGCGGGCCGCCGTGCGTCCAGGGGGTCTGCTCGGGGTCGGGCAGCTTCGCGCCGCCGCGCTGCTCGTGCTCGAAGAGCGTGAAGCACACCAGGTCGCCCTTCTCGGGCACCGAACCGGCCTCCGGCTCCTTGCCGCGGCCCATCTTGTCGAGGATCCGCAGCACGAGCAGCGTCCCCTCGTCCTCCTCGGCGACGCACTGCGCCGACTGCGGCCGGCCGCCCAGCGAGCGGTACACCTTGGCGCGCTCGGCCAGGTGCGGCCGGTCCTCCGTGCGCACGGTCACCAGCGGGCGCGGGCTGGGCCGCTTGCCCTCGCCGTAGGCCATGACGACGTCGACGACCTCGCCCGCGAACGCCTCCCCGGCCAGCCGCCGCCCCGCCATGACCAGCGGGTCGTCCAGCGCTTCCTGCGCGTCCAGCCGGGCCTGCTCGCGCTCGCGCGCGGCCAGCTTGCCGGCCGCGGTGACCGCGTCGTCGCGGCGCGGCTGCGGCGGCTCCCCGGCGAGGATCCGGTCGCGGTGCCCGGTGAACGACCAGCGGTCCCGCGTCCAGCGCTCCGCCACGTGCGCGCCCTCGGGCAGCGTCCGCAGCAGGTCGAGGCCGTCCCACACCTTCTCCCAGGTGGGCAGCGCGCACGTCTCGACCAGCGCGAGGACATCGCGCTCGGCCGCGGTGAGCGCGCCGAGCCGGTCGTCGGCCGTCAGGCCGTCCTCGGCGGCGGCCAGGGCCTGGCGGGCGCGGTCGTAGCGCTCGATGGCGGGCGCGAGCAGCTTGTTGTCGAAGGCGGGGTCGGTCGCCGGACCGGCCGGCGGGCAGCGCAGCTGGCCGGCCGCGTCCCGCTCCAGCTCGGCCCGCAGCGCGGCCTCCGCGCCGGAGGCGCCCCCGGGCGGGGCGATCCACGCCAGCAGCGCCCCCAGGTGCTGGTCCTCAAGACCGGACTGGCCGGTGGTCCAGTGCTGGGCCAGGACGTCGCTCAGGGCCAGCAGCAGCGAGGAGCCGGGCACCCGCGCCCGCTCCCCGAAGTGGGTCAGCCACCGCCCCAGCAGCGGCACCCTCGGCGGCGCCGGATGCGGGGCCTCCGGGTCCTGCTCGGCGGTGCGCCGGAACCGCATGGAGCGGCCCAGCAGCCGTACGAACTCGATGCCCGCACGGCTCGGCACGATCAGCTGGGGCGCGTCCGCGCACAGCTCCACCTCGACCTTGACCCGCTTGCCGGTCTCCGGGTCGGTGTCGGTGCGCTCGGCGGCCTCCACCGCCCCGGCGAAGGAGTCGACGTAGGGCAGCATGACGTCGGCCAGCTCGGCGAGGAACGCGAACCGGAGGTCGCGGTCGCGCGGCTGCGGCACGGCCAGCAGGCGCGGCGCCCGCCGGTCGGCGCCGACCAGCGCGCCGAGCGGGGCGCCCGCCTCACCGGCGGTGGTGAGCGGCACGAACACCAGCGGCCGGTCGGACAGGTGCCGGTGCCGCACGGTCGCGCCGGGCTGCGCCCGCCCGCTGTGCACGGCCTCCAGCCGGGCGAGGGTGGCGATCAGCGACATACCGCCCCCTGCCGCCCGTCGTCCAGGGCTTCGTCCAGGGCTTCCCGGTCGCCGGGGCCGCCGGCCGGCCGGTGCCCGGCCAGGGCCTCGGCCCGCAGCCGCGCCGCCCGGCGCAGGGCCGCCACCGCCGGGTCGTCCGGGTCGCCGGCCTCGCCGCGGGCCGCCGCGAGCACGTCGTCCACCGTCGACAGACCGCCCAGCTCCGCGCGCGCCGCGCGGCCCAGCGCGGTCACCGCGCCCGCCGCCCGGGACCGCGCCCGGCAGTGGAAGGCCAGCTCGCAGGCGGCCAGGCACTCGGGCGCGTACGCCGCGGGCACCGCCTCGACGGCGGCGGTCAGCTCCTCGGCGGGCAGCTCGGGGGAGAAGCACGTCCCGTCGGGCAGCGCGTCGGCGATGTCCTGGACGCGGGTCAGCCGGGCCAGCTGGCGGGCGGTCACGGCGCGCTGCTTGCGCACGTCGACGGCGGCGGCGGTGGGCAGGTTGGAGAAGTCCTTCGGACACACCAGCAGCACCCGGTGCCGCACCCGCGGCGCCGGGTCGAGCCGGGCGGCGGCGCGCTCCAGCGCCAGCACGTACACCGCGGCCTGCCGGGCGGCCGCGCCGACCTTCGCCGCGTCGGCGGAGCCGTCCAGCATCGGGAACGACTTGATCTCCACGACCGTCCAGCCGCCGTCGGGGTGCACCACCACCGCGTCCGGCTCCAGGAAGGCGGGCGAGCCGGCCACCTCCAGCACGAGCATCGGATGGTCCAGCAGCGTCCAGGAGCCCGCGGCCGTCGCCTCGCGCAGCGCCAGCGCCGTACGCTCCGCGCGCCCCTCGGGGCCCGCGGCGCTCAGATCGGGGGGACCGGGAAGACCGGGGGAGCCGGCCCGCTCGGGCGGCTCGGCGGCCGGGTCGAGCCGCTGGTGGACCAGCCGCAGCAGTTCGGCGCCGCCGTCCGCCTTGACCCGCGCCTCGAACGCGTTGCCCCGGGTCAGGGCGAACTGGGACTGGCCGAACGCGGACGGGGCGCCCAGCGCGCCCGCGAGCGCCGCCTTGTCCACCCCCGCGCCGTCCAGCAGCGCGCGCCGCCGGCAACCCGGGTTCGCGGCCAGCGCCGCCAGCGCGCGGGCGTCCAGCGCCCGGGCCGGCACGCCAGGACCGCGCAGTTCAGCGAGCTTTCCCGAGACTCTCGGCTTCGCTGGGGACACCCCAGCCGGGAGCGCCGTCCCCCGCGTCCTTGGGGGAGGCACCCGGTTCGGCTCCGGACCCGAACCGTGATTCGCGCTGCCGTGGAATTCGCTCACCCGCCGAAGTCTGGCACCCGCCACTGACAATCGCGGAACCCGAGCCCGCCGGGGCCGCCGCGGAGTCCGCGCCCGCCGGGGAGCCGGCCAGGGCCGGGACCCGGGCCGTCACCAGCGCACGCGCCCGGTCCGCGCCCCGCGTCACGAACGGCGCGAGCAGCAGACCGACGCCCATCACGGCCACTCCGGCGACCGCGTCCAGCAGGTAGTGGTTGGCGGTGCCCATCACCACGATCGCGGTCAGCAGCGGGTAGGCGACGCCGGCCGCCTTGGCCCACCGGGTGCGGCCGTGCCGCCACAGCATGACCCCGCACCACAGCGCCCAGCCCACGTGCAGGCTCGGCATCGCCGCGTACTGGTTGGTCATGCCGCCCATGCCGCGCGGGGCGCTGGCCTCGCCGCCCCACCAGCCGTAGGAGCTGTAGTGGGCCATGGTGTCCACGAAGCCGTACTCGGACGACAGCAGGCGGGGCGGGCAGGTCGGCAGCAGGGTGAAGCCGATCAGTCCGATGAACGTCGACGTCATCAGCCAGGTGCGGGCCGCGCGGTAGATCCGCGCGTACGAGCGGAACAGCCACACCAGGATCGCGGGCGTCACCACGTAGTGCAGCGACGCGTACCAGAAGTCGGCCGGGACGCCGAGCCAGGGCTCGCGGGTGAACAGGCGGTTGAGCGGGTGCTCGGCGTTCAGGTGCAGCGCCTGCTCGAAGCGCAGCAGCGCCAGACCGTGGTCGACGGCGCCGGAGACGTCACCGCGGACCAGCAGCCGCCCGCCCGAGTAGCAGGCGTACACCAGCACGATCAGCGGAAGCTCGGTCCACCAGCGCAGCCGGGTGCGCGGGGCGGCCTCGGTGCGTGGTGCGGGTGCCGGTGCCTTGGTCTGCGGCATCCGATGCCCCTCCCCCTTCTGGTCGCTGCGGCGCCCGGTGATCCCCGGTCGGTCGTGCCACTTTACGGTGCGCGCACCCCCGGGTGGGGAGCGCCCCCGGCCCAGGAAGACGCGGGGAACGCCGCCCGGGTTGCCCGTGGACGGCCCCTGACCAGCGTGCGCGATGATGGAGGTGTTCCGTCCGAAGATCTGACTTTTTCCCGGAAAGGCTCCTCATGGCACCGCGCATCCTGCTGGTCCGGCACGGACAGACCGAGTGGTCGCTGTCCGGAAAGCACACCGGCAGGACCGACGTACCGCTCCTGGAGGAGGGGCGGCGCGGCGCCAAGCTGC
The DNA here is from genome assembly GCF_039543625.1 of Streptomyces similanensis. Lineage (NCBI taxonomy): Bacteria > Bacillati > Actinomycetota > Actinomycetes > Kitasatosporales > Streptomycetaceae > Streptomyces > Streptomyces similanensis. The sequence continues at coordinate 69,498 of NZ_BAABKC010000009.1, forward strand.
TCGGCGAGCTGCTGCACCGGGCGCCGTACGACGGCCTGCCCGGCGTCGAGGTGCGCACCAGTCCGCTGGTGCGCGCGCGGGAGACCTGCGAGCTGGCCGGCTTCGGCGACCGCGCCACGTCCTGGGACGCGCTCATGGAGTGGGACTACGGCGCCTACGAGGGGCTGACCCCGGCGCAGATCCAGGACGAGCGGCCCGGCTGGCTCATCTGGCGCGACGGCGTCCCGAACGGGGAGACGCGGGCCGAGGTGACGGCCCGCGCCGACGAGGTGGTGGCCTGGGCGCGCGCGGAGGACCGCGATGTGCTGGTCTTCGCGCACGGGCACATCCTGCGCTCCATAGGCGCGCGCTGGCTCGGCCTGCCGATCGACTTCGGGGCCCGCCTCCGCCTCAACCCGACGTCTCTGTCGGTGCTGGGCTGGGCGTACGGCGAGCCGGCCGTGCACCACTGGAACGAAGTCGGCCACCTGGCGGCCTGACCGCCGCGCGGGCGGGCCGGTATGGGGCCGGGGGGGCCGTCAGTACTGGCCCTGCGCCCCGCCGTCCCGGGCACCGGCCCGGGGGTCCGTCGCCACTGGCCCGGGGATCCGTCGGCACCGGCCCCGGGATCCGCCGGCGCCGGCCCGGAGACCTGGCGACCTGTCGGCACCGGCCCGGAGACTCGTCGGCACCGGCACCACGGCCCGCCGTCCGGGGCGGCAGCCCTGGGGCCGGTCGTCCCGGGCGGCCGGTCGGAGCGCCGGGCGTTCCCGGCCGGGTGCTCAGGCCGTCCGCGGCGTCGAGGCGTGCCGTTCCAGGAACGCCGACACTCCGGCGGCCCGCCGGTGCGGCAGCAGCACGCGCGCCGTCCCGGCCAGCATCGTCTGGATGCGGGAGGACTGGACCTGGTCCAGCAGGTCCAGGACCTTCAGCCCGGCCGTCGCGGCCTCGTCGGGGTGGCCCCCGCGCGCGAGGTCGTCGGCCAGCTCGGCCGTGTACAGCGCGATGTTCCGGGTGAAGTGGGGGTCCTGGAGCTCGGCCGCGCGCCGGGCGTGCCGCGCCGCCCGCGGCCAGTCGCCCAGCGTGGACCAGCACTGCGCCTCAAGACCCTCCAGCTCGGCCTCGCCGTAGAAGGTCATCCACTCCGGGTCGGTCTCCGCGGGGCCGCGCCCGAACAGGACCTGCGCGCGGGTGAGCGCCTGCGCGCAGGCGGTGCGGTCGGCGAGCCCGGCCCAGCCGCCCGCCTCGCGCAGCGCGAGCAGCGACATCAGCCGCGCGGAGCCCAGCTCCCGGCCGGCCCGCTGGGCGGCCTGCGCGGCGCGCACCGCCTCGCGCGGGCGGCCCGCGTCGCGGGCGAGGAACGCCGTGTTGCAGAACGCGTGTGCCTCCAGACCGGCGTCCCCGGTCATCCGCGCGGTGGCCAGGGCCTCGGCGTAGTGCGAGCGGGCGTCGTCGAAGCGGCCCGAGTCGTGGGCCAGCCAGCCCACCGAGATGGCCAGTTCGCCGGCGCCCGAGTGCAGCCGGTCGGCGGTGGCCTGCCGGGTGGCGCCGGCGTCCAGCAGCGCGTAGGCGGCGCGCAGCGGAGCGGCCGCGCGCCGGTAGAGGCCGTCCGCCCCGTGCCGGTCGTCGAGCAGCCGGATCCTGCGGACGGCCTCTTCGAGGGCGCCCGCGTCGCTCGTGCCGGCGCGGCGGAGCGGCCGGTCCGCCGCGGGGGCGGCGGAGGCGTCGGGGGCGAGCCCCAGGGGACCCAGCGAGACGGCGGCCACGGTGGCGCCGGAGCGGGTCATGAATGCGCGACGCAGCACGTCGCTCTCCTCGTGGTCTTCGTGCGGGTGGTACGGGTCGGGCGGGGCTTGCGGGGGGTACGGGTCGTGCGGGTCGGGCGTTGCCCGCGGGTCGACGCGATCCCGCCCGGGCGGCGGGGCCGTGCCCTCCCGCGGTTCTCGCGCGTCGTGGGCTTGATACGGGTGACACGCGCCCCGTGTTTCATACGGGGCGCGTTCCGGGCTCGTGACGCACACGGGGGGCGCGTCGTCCTCCGGGGCGCGCGCCGTCCGTCCGCGGACGGACGAGCGGGACGCGAACCCCAGGTCGGTGAGGGTCCGGCCGGGGAACATGTGCAGGAACACCCGTTCGTAGGCGTAGTTGGGACAGCGGATCTCGCCCGCCTCCACCCGGCCGATGTAGCGCGCGTCACAGCTGACCCGCTCACCGATCTCGCGGGCGGCCCGCCGCACCATCGCGGCGAACTCGGCCGGCGAGCGCGGTCCGCGCAGTCGCCGGAAGGCGAGATTCGGCCGCGGTGGCCGGGGGAACTGAGACGAGGTCACCGTTGACGACGCCATGGCCGGGCCCTCTCGTGCGAACCGTCGAACCATGCCGGAAGCGGGGTGAGTTGTCCGGGTCGTCCCGGTGCCACCCTGTTTCCGGCGAGCACGAACGTACCCGCTGTGTCCGGCCCGCCACGCGGTGTTTGGCGACAAACCGGATATCCCCTCCGTGATCTGCCATGAACTGCCATCCTTTGAGGCTGTCTTCGGCCGTAGCCGTTGACGTGCCGCGGCGTTGTACCCCATGGACCGGGAGTGGACCGCGAGCGGACCGACTCCCCGCCCGTCGACTCACGAGGAGGGGTATCCGTGGTGGAGGCCGGGACGCAGACCGGTGGGAGCGTCGACCCGTGTCCGCCGCCGGCGGCCGAGACTGGGTGCGACCTGGTGACGGTGCCGGCGCGACAGGGACTTGAGGCGGTCGACATCCTGCGCCGCGGGACGGGGGAGGCGGTGGGACCCGTCCTGCACGACGACGGCGGCGACACGCTGGGCTTCGTGGTGCCGGCGGGCACGGCCGAGGCGTGGGACGTGCCGGGCAGCACCTGCACCGGCACCGACGGGCGGGGCCTGCGGCTGGCGCCCGAGCCGCCGGTGGAGGGCTCGGACTGGCTGCTCCCGCCGGAGGAGGCCGACCCGGCGACGGACCCCGCCGTCCTGCGCCGCGCCCTCGGCGAGGCGGCCCGGCTGATCGCGGCGGCGGACAGCTGCCGCTGACCCCTCGCCGACGGGGCGGCCGCCGCCCGGTGCACCGCGGCCGCCCGCCCGGTCCACCGCGGCCACTCACCCGGTCCACCGCGGCCACTCGCCCGATCCACCGCGGCCACTCACCCGGTGCACCGCGGCCGCCCGCGCGTGCGGTCGTGGCGGCTTGCGACAATGGCCCCATGGGAAGGTCCAGGAGTCCCCGCCGGGAGCGTGGCGCCGTCGAAGCCGTGAGCGAGCGGATCGACGGCGGGCTCGCCCAGCTCGTGCCCGACCGGGAGCGGCCCCGCGGCTGGACCCTGCTGATCGACGGCGCCCCGCAGTCCCACGTCGACCTGGACGACCCGGCGTACCTCTCCTTCGAGTACCAGCGCCGGCTCGGCCACGTCATCGACCTGGCGGCGCCGCCCGGGAAGCCGGTGCACGCCGTCCACCTCGGCGGCGGCGCGCTCACCCTCGCCCGCTACGTCGCCGCCACCCGCCCCCGCTCCACCCAGCAGGTGGTCGAACGCGACGCCGCCCTCGTCCAACTGGTGCGCCGCGAGCTGCCGTGGGACGCGAACGCGCGCATCCGGATACGCTCCGCCGACGCCCGCGCCGGACTCGCCAAGGTGCCCGACGGCTGGGCCGACCTCGTCATAGCGGACGTGTTCAGCGGCGCCCGCACCCCCGCCCACCTCACCTCGGCGGAGTTCCTTGACGAGGTCCGCAGGGCGCTGAAGCCGGACGGCCTCTACGCCGCCAACCTCGCCGACGGGCCGCCGCTGGCCCATCTGCGCGGCCAGATCGCCACCGCGGCCGCCCGGTTCGCCGAACTCGCCCTGATCGCCGACCCCGCCGTGCTGCGCGGCAAGCGCTTCGGCAACGCCGTCCTCGTCGCCCGCGACCTGCCGCTGCCGGTCGCCGAACTGACCCGGCGCTCCGCCTCCGACCCGCACCCGGCCCGCGTCGAACACGGCCGCGCCCTCGGCGACTTCACCGGCGGCGCCCGCCCCGTCACGGACGCCGCCGCCGTCGCCTCCCCGGCCCCGCCGCCCTCCGTCTTCCACTGACTTCCACTGACGCGCGGCGCAGCCGGCGACTCCGCGGGCTCCGGCGGCCGAGAGGTCCTTCAGAAGCCCAAGCCGCGTGACAGCAGCGGCAGATGGCGCTCGTACAGCTCCGCCAGGTCCTCGCGGCCGTCGCCCTCCACCCAGTGCCGTACGAGGGTGGTGAAGACCGCGATGACGGCCGCCGCCGCGCATTTGATCTCCAGGTCGGCCGGGTCCCGGCCGGTGCGTTCGGCGAGGACGGCGGCGATCTCGTTCTCGCTGCGCTGCTGCTCGGCGACGTGGCGGGCGCGCATCGCCGGGTCGGTGAAGCTGATGCGGGTGCGCAGCAGGAGTTCCTCGCGGTCGCGTTGCAGCATCGCGCCGACCGGGCCCTTCAGGGTGGCGATGACGGCGTCCACGAAGGGCTCGTCTGCGGGCCGGGCCCGCAGCGCCTCGGCCAGCGCGGGGTCGTACTCGTCCTGGAGGACCACGTCCTCCTTGCTGGGGAAGTAGCGGAAGAAGGTGCTGGGCGAGACCTCCGCCGCGTCCGCGATCTGGTCGACCGTGGTCGCCTCGTAACCGTGTGCGGCGAACAGCCGGTAGGCCTCGTGGCGGATGCGTTCGCGGGTCTTGCGCTTCTTGCGTTCGCGCAGGCCGAGCGGGGCGGCGGAGGTCTCGTGCGTCGTCATGCAACCGATTCTGCGCGCTGCGCCGCGCCCTCGGCCACCGTCGGGGCGGCGGCGGCACGGCGGGGCAGGAACAGCGCGGCGAGGACCCCGGTGACCAGGGCGATGGCGCCGCAGGCGGTGAGGACCAGGTCCATGCCGTGCACGAACGCCGTGTGCGCCGAGAGGCCGAGGCCCGGGTCGTGCAGCCGTGCCGCCACCGCGTCCGCGCCGGTCACGGAGTCGCGCGCGGTGTGCGCCGCCGGCGCCGGCAGGCCGTCGGTGCGCAGGCGGGCGAGGTAGCCGGCGCCGAGCAGGCTGCCGAGCCCGGCGACGCCGAGGACCCCGCCGAGCTGCTGCACCGTCTCCAGCAGACTGGTGCCCGAGCCGGTGTTCGTCTCCGGCAGCGCCCCCATCGCCAGGCCGGTCGCCGGTACGACCGCGAGGCCGAAGCCGAGTCCGGCCAGGGCCAGCCACAGCGCGGTGAGGCCGTAGCCGTCCGAGCCGCCCGTGGTCGCGCCGAGCAGCGTGCCGGCCGCGAGCAGGAACAGGCCGAGCGGGACGACGACGCGCGCGCCGAGCCGCGGTACCAGCGCCTCGCTCATCGCGGCCGCCACCATCAGGCCGCCGATCAGCGGCAGGACGCGGATGCCGGTGCCGAGGGAGTCGTTGCCGAGCACGGCCTGGAGGTACTGCGGGACGACGAACAGGATGCCCGTCACCGCGAAGTTGACGAAGACGGCGGTCAGCGTGCCCCACAGGTAGCGCCGGTCGGCGAAGAGGCCGAGGTCGACGAGGGGGTGCAGGTGGCGGCGCTCGTGCAGGACGAACGCGGTGAGCAGGACGGCCGCGGCGCCGAGCGAGGCGAGGACGGCCGGAGCGGTCCAGCCGTGGGCGGGGATCAGGATCGTGCCGTGGACGAGCACGGTGATGCCGAGGCCGCCCAGGACGGTGCCGAGGGTGTCGAAGGGGACGGCCCGGTCCGCGGTCCGCGGGTCGCGCGGCAGCAGCCACAGGCCCGCGAGCAGGGCGAGTCCGGCGACGGGGACGTTGAACAGGAACACCGAGCCCCACCAGAAGTGGTCGAGGAGCCAGCCGCCGACCAGCGGGCCGACCGGCATGCCGAGCGCGGTGGCCGCCGTCCAGACGGCGATGGCCCGGGGCAGCTCTTCCTTGGCGAAGACGCGCGGCAGGATCGCCATGGTCAGCGGGGTGATGGCGGCGGCGCCGAGACCGAGGACGGTCCGGGCCGCGACGACCTCGCCGGGCGAGCCGGCGAACGCGCCGGCGAGCGAGGCGAGGCCGAACAGGGCGATGCCGGCCAGCAGCAGCCGGCGGTGGCCGTACCGGTCGCCGAGCAGGCCGACCGGGAGCATGGCCACCGAGAGGGCCAGCAGGTAACCGCCGCTGATCCACTGCAACTGGCCGCTGTCGGCGTGCAGTTCACCGGCGATGGTGGGCAGGGCGACGCTGATGACGGTTCCGTCGAGTCCGACGATCAGGACGCTGAGGGTGAGGGCGGCCAGCGCGAGCCAGCGGCGCGGCGACCGGGACAGAGAGTGCGCGGACATGCGGACCTCCCATGAGGCGGGCAACTTGGTGAGAGGCTACCGCCAAATGAGAGTCGACTGTCAATATAAAGTTGTCTGCCGGATTGCCTGTTCACGGTGGCTGTCCCTAGTAGGTGCCCACCTCGACCCGTGGCGGGCCGTCGTGCCAGGTGCAGATGACCGACACCCGGTCGGCGCCCGAGGTGAACTCCACCCGGATCCACGCCGCCGTCTTCCACACCTGCATCGACCAGCCCGTGCCCGGGGTCGCCGACACCAGCGTCGCGGCGGCCGGACCGAGGTCGAAGACCACCCGGCCGCCGTCGGTGTCGTAGCTCTTGACCCGGCCGGCGGCGGTCGCGGTGGGGGAGGGGGCGGGGCGCGCGCCGGACGCGGAGGCCGAGGGGCGCGGGGCGGCCGGTGTCCGGGACGGCGTGGCCGGGCCGGCCCCGGTGGCCGGCGCGCTCGGCGCGGCGGACGGGCCGCGGGCGGCCGAAGCCGGCGGCGACGGCGCCTTCGCCGTCGCCTCGGCCGCCGTGACGGGCAGGGCGCGCGGCGGGTCGTAGGCCGTGCCCGCCATCACCGTGTGGACGCCCCACCACGACAGGGTGGCCGCCGCGCCGGTGGCGAGCGACCACGCCAGTACGTGTACGAGTCCTCTGTGCATCGCCGTCATACTGCCGCACGCGCCCCCGCGGGGTCGCACGCGCACTCGCGGGGCCGGCGGCGGGGGCGCGGCACCGGGTCGTCCACAGGGCGTTGTCCACGGGGCGTTGTCCACAGGCGGCGGGGGTCCGGCCGGAGTTGTCCACAGGCCCGCACCGCGTCCGCGTCCATGGCGTACGGTGCGGCGCATGGCAAGTGTGCTCGTGGTCGAGGACGACCAGTTCGTACGCTCGGCGCTCATCCGGCAGTTGACCGACGCCTCGCACACCGTGCGCAGCGTCGGCACGGCGCTGGAGGCGCTGCGCGAGGTCGCCCACCTCCGCTTCGACGTCGTCATCCTGGACCTCGGGCTGCCCGACCTGGACGGCTCGGAGGCGCTGAAGATGCTGCGCGGCATCACCGACGTGCCCGTCATCGTCGCCACCGCGCGCGACGACGAGGCGGAGGTCGTCCGGCTGCTCAACGCCGGGGCCGACGACTACCTGACCAAACCGTTCTCGGTCGAGCACCTGTTCGCGCGGATGGCCGCCGTGCTGCGCCGCGCCCGCTCCGGCCCCGCCGACACCGCGCCCCCCGCCGTCCTGCGGGTCGGCGGCCTGAGCGTCGACCCGCTGCGCCGCCAGGCCGAACTGGACGGCGTACGCCTTGACCTCACCCGCCGCGAGTTCGACCTGCTGGCCTTCCTGGCCGGCCGGCCCGGCGTCGTCGTGGCCCGCCGGGAACTGCTGGCCGAGGTGTGGCAGCAGTCCTACGGCGACGACCAGACCATCGACGTCCATCTGTCCTGGCTGCGCCGCAAACTGGGCGAGACCGCCGCCCGGCCGCGCTATCTGCACACCCTGCGGGGCGTCGGCGTGAAGCTGGAACCGCCCGGAGCGGAGCCCGTGCGATGAGATGGGCCCTGGTCAAGGTCTGCCTGGCGGTCACCACCATGGTCGTGATCGCCTTCGCCGTCCCGCTCGGCCTGGTCGTCAAGGAGATGGCCCGCGACCGCGCCTTCTCCCACGCCGAACGCCAGGCCGCCGCCGTGGCGCCCGCGCTGTCCATCACCACCGACCACGACCAGCTCGAACGGGTCGTGGCCTCGGCCGGCTCGGACACCGAGATGGCCGTGCACATACCGGCGACCGACGGCAGGCCGGCCGTCGACATCGGCCGCCGCCGGGCCGCCGAGGCGGACATCGCGGCCGTGCGGCGGATGGGCCGCGCCTCCACCACCGCGACACCCGGCGGCTCCGTCCTGCTCCAGCCGGTCGCGCTCGGCTCCGGCGCCATCGCGGTGGTCGAGGTCTACGTCCCCGAGGCCGAGGTCAGCAACGGCGTCGGCACCGCCTGGGCGGTCCTCGCCGGAGTCGGCGCGGCGCTCGCCGTCGGGTCCGTCGCCGTCGCCGACCGGCTCGGGGTGCGGATGGTGCGGCCCGCCCGGCGGCTGGTCGAGGGCGCGCACGAACTGGGCGAGGGCAAGCTCGGCGCGCGGGTGCCCGAGGAGGGGCCGACCGAACTGCGCCTGGCGGCGGTCGCGTTCAACTCCATGGCCGACCAGGTCGTCCAGCTCCTCGCCAACGAACGGGAGCTGGCCGCCGACCTCTCGCACCGGCTGCGCACCCCGCTGACCGTGCTGCGGCTCAACGCGGCCTCGCTCGGCCACGGGCCGGCCGCCGACCAGACCCGGGCCGCGGTCGCCCAGCTGGAGCGCGAGGTCGACACCATCATCCGCACCGCCCGGGAGGCCAAGCCGCAGACGGCCGCCGTCGGTCCGGGCGCCGGCTGCGACGCGGCCGAGGTGGTGCGGGAGCGGATGGGGTTCTGGTCCGCGCTCGCCGAGGACGAGGGCCGCACATGGCGGCTGGCCGGGGTGGAGCGGCCGGTGCGGGTGCCGGTGGCCCGCGCGGACCTCGCCGCCGCGCTGGACGCCCTGCTCGGCAACGTCTTCCGGCACACCACCGAGGGCACGGCGTTCGCCGTCGACGTGCACAACGGCGACGACGCGGTGATCGTGCTCGTCTCCGACGCCGGTCCCGGCATACCCGACCCGGACGCGGCCATGCTGCGCGGCCGCGGCTCGGGCAGCGACGGCTCCACCGGGCTCGGCCTCGACATCGTGCGGCGGCTGGCGGAGTCGACCGGCGGCGACGTCCGGATCGGCTCCTCCGTCCTCGGCGGCACGGAGGTCCGCGTCTGGCTCCAGCTCGACGGCCGCGGACCCGCCGCCCGCGGCGGCCACCGCGGCGGCGTCCGGCGGCGGCGCGGACGCCTGGCGGCGAAGTGACCGCGCCTGACGCGGGCCGCCCGGCCGCCGCGATCTTTAACCGCCCCCGATCCCTTCCTTAAGCGCGCCCTAAGAAGCTCAACAGCGGTCCCGAACAGGCGGATTGCCCGATTCCGGGCCGCTAGCGTGCTGCCCGCACCGCACCCCCCGGAACAGTGAAGGCAGGCACGATGAGCACGCACCGGCGCAGGATCAGTGGCAGGAACAAGGTGATCGGCGGACTCGTCGCCGCGGCCGTGGTCGGGGGCGGCGCACTCGTGTTCACCGCCACCGCGCAGGCGGCCGGCGTCGGCGCCGCCTACACGCGGACCAGCGACTGGTCGACCGGCTACACCGCGCAGTACGTCGTCACCAACGACAGCGGCCAGGCGGAGAAGGACTGGACGCTGGAGTTCGACCTGCCCGCCGGCGCCAAGCTCGGGTCCCTGTGGAACGGCGAGTCCACCGTCAGCGCCCAGCACGTCACCGTGAAGCCGGCCAAGTGGGACACCGCCGGACTCGCCCCCGGCAAGTCGGTCACCGTCGGTTTCGTCGTCGACGGCGCCGGCGACCCGACCGGCTGCCGGATCGACGGCGCCTCCTGTTCCGCGGACGGCGCCGCCACCCCGGAGCCCAGCGGCCGCCCGACGCAGCCGGCCACCCCGACCCCGACCCCCTCCGCCACCAGGACCACGACACCGCCCGCCACCCCGACGCCGACCCCGACCGCCTCGCAGAGCACCGGCACCGGCACGGGCACCACCGCGACCGCCGGCTTCGCCCCCTACGTCGACACCTCCCTCTACCCGGCCTACGACCTGCTGGCCGCAGCCGACGCGACCGGGGTGAAGAACTACAACCTCGCCTTCGTCACCGACGGCGGCGGCTGCACGCCCAAGTGGGGCGGCGTCACCGACCTGGCCGGCGACGGCGTCGCCGCGCAGATCGGCGCGCTGCGCGCCAAGGGCGGCGACGTACGGGTCTCCTTCGGCGGCGCGTCCGGCTCCGAACTGGCCACCACCTGCTCCTCGGCGGACGCGCTGGCGGCGGCCTACGGGAAGGCCGTCGACCAGTACAAGCTGACCAAGGTCGACTTCGACGTCGAGGGCGGCGCGCTGCCGAACGCCGCGGCCAACACCCGCCGCGCCCAGGCCATAGCCAAGCTCCAGCAGCAGCACCCGGGCCTGGACGTCTCCTTCACCCTCCCGGTCATGCCCGAGGGCCTGACCCAGGACGGCGTCAGCCTGCTGGCCAACGCCAAGACCAACGGCGTGAAGATCTCCACCGTCAACATCATGGCGATGGACTACGGCGCCTCCTACAACGGCGACATGGGCGCCTACGCCGAGCAGGCCGCCACCGCCACCCAGGCCCAGATCAAGAGCGTGCTCGCGCTGTCCGACAGCGCCGCCTGGAAGACGGTCGCCGTCACCCCGATGATCGGCGTCAACGACGTCTCCTCGGAGGTCTTCAAGGTCGACGACGCCACCCAGCTGGTCAACTTCGCCAAGTCCAAGGGCCTCGGCTGGCTCTCCATGTGGTCCGCCACCCGCGACAAGCAGTGCGCCGGCGGCGCCAAGCCCACCGCGGACGCCACGTGCAGCTCCATCGCCCAGGGCGCCTCCGCCTTCGCCAAGGCGTTCGGCGCCTACAACTGACGTAACCGCGTGGGCCGGGCGGTCCCGTGGGGCGCGCGGCACTCCCCTCCGGCTCCCGTGCGCCGCGTCCCGCCCGGGGCCCGTCCGGCCCGTCCGGCCCGCCCGGCTCAGACGATGTCGTCCACCGGTGGCAGCTGTCCGGACCGGGCGGCCCTGCCGTACCACAGGGCGCTGGACTTGGGGGTCCGGGCGAGCGTCGCGTAGTCCACGTGGACCGCGCCGAACCGCTTGGCGTAGCCGTAGGCCCACTCGAAGTTGTCCAGCAGGGACCACAGGTAGTACCCGCGCACGTCCGCGCCGTCCGCGATCGCCCGGCGCACCGCCGCCAGGTGGCCGTGCAGATAGGCGACGCGCTCCGGGTCGCGCACCCGGCCGTCGTCGTCCACCTTGTCCTCGTAGGCGGCGCCGTTCTCCGTGACGTACAGCGGCACGCCGGGCGCCTCCCGGGTGTAGCGCATGATCAGCTGGTGCAGGCCGTCCGGGTCGACCGTCCAGCCCATGTCGGTGCGCTCGCCCGGGACCTGGTGGAAAACGATGTCGTCGGCGGCCGGCCACGGCGAGGCGGCGCTCGCCCCGTGGGTGTCCGAGCGCGGCCCCTCCGGCGCGGTCTCGACGGAGGAGACCACGGCGGGCGTGTAGTAGTTGAGGCCGAGCGCGTCCAGCGGCCGGCGGATGTCGCGCAGGTCGCCGTCGCGCACGAAGGACCAGTCGGTGAGGGACGAGGTCGCCTCCAGCAGCGTGGCCGGGTAGGCGCCGTGCAGCAGGGGACCGTGGAAGACGCCGTTGGCGAGGTCGTCGATCCGCACCGCCGCCGCCAGGTCCGCCGGGTGCTGCGAGAGCGGCCGGATCACCTGGGAGTTGAGGCTGACGGCGACCGAGCCGCGCGGCGGCAGCACCGAGCGCAGCGCCTGGACGCCCAGTCCGTGCGCCAGGTTCAGGTGGTGGGCGGCGCGCAGCGCGGCCAGGGGCTCGGTGCGGCCGGGGGCGTGGACGCCGGAGCCGTAGCCGAGGAAGGCGCTGCACCAGGGTTCGTTGAGGGTGATCCACTGCTCGACCCGGTCGCCGAGCGCCTCGCCCACGAGGTGCGCGTACTCCGCGAAGCGCAGCGCGGTTTCCCGCTCCGGCCAGCCGCCCGCGTCCTCCAGTTCCTGGGGCAGGTCCCAGTGGTAGAGGGTGACGGCGGGCTTGATGCCGTGCGCGAGCAGTTCGTCCACGAGCCGGCGGTAGAAGTCCAGGCCGACCTGCACGGCGGGGCCCCGGCCGGTGGGCTGCACCCGCGGCCAGGACACCGAGAAGCGGTAGGCCGTCAGGCCCAGCTCGGCCATCAGCGCCACGTCGTCGCGGTAGCGGTGGTAGTGGTCGACCGCGATGTCACCGGTGTCGCCGCCGGCGGTCCTGCCCGGCGTATGGCTGAAGGTGTCCCAGATGGAAGGGGTGCGGCCGTCCTCCCGCACCGCGCCCTCGATCTGGTAGGCGGAGGTCGCGGCGCCCCAGAGGAAGGCGGGCGGGAAGGACACGGTCAACGGTTCGGGCATGGAATCGCTCCCACGAGTCGGGTCCGCCCATTATGCATGGGAGCGCTCCCACGCCAAAAGGGGAACACGCGCCCGTATACGGGCGGAGCCGGACGGGGCGTGGCCGGTCGCCGCGCGCCCGAGGTCCCGCGAGGCGGGCCCGCCGTACCGGCGACCGCCCGGGGCGGGGCCGTCGTACCGGCGACCACCCGGGGCGGGCTGCCCCGCCCCGGATGGCAGGCCGGCTCGCGGGCCTCAGGCCGACTCGCGGACCACCAGTTCCGTCGGCAGGACCACCTCGCGGTGGCCGGTGCCGCGCTGCGCGATCTCGTCCAGTAGCAGGCTCGCCATGGTGCGGCCCATCTCCTCCAGCGGCTGGCGCACGCTGGTCAGCGGGGGATCGATGTGCCGGGCCACGATCGAGTCGTCGAAGCCGACCAGGGCCACGTCGTGCGGCACCCGCCGCCCCGCGGCGCGCAGTTCGAGCACCGCGCCGGAGGCCATCACGTCGGACGCGGCGAACACGGCGTCGAGGTCGGGGCGCCGCTCCAGCAGTTCCCGCATGGCCGCGCGCCCGCCCTCCTCGGTGAAGTCGCCGCTCGCGATCAGATCGTCGGCGACGGCGACCCCGGCGTCCCGCAGCGCCTCCCGGTAGCCGTCGAGCCGGTCCTGCGCCACGTCCATGTCCAGCGGCCCGGTGATGGTGCCGATGGCCCGCCGCCCGGCGGCCAGCAGGTGCCGTACGGCGATCCGGGCGCCGCCGCTGTTGTCCGCGCGGACGTGGCCCAGCGGTTCGCGGTGGCTGCGCCGGCCGGCCAGCACGGTCGGCACCGCCAACTCCTCCAGCCGGTCGGGCAGCGTGTCGTCGCGGTGCACCTCCATCATCAGCACGCCGTCCACCCGTTGCGCCGACAGATACGAGGCGAGCCGCGCGTACTCCTGCGCGTCCCGCGCCATCACCAGCAGCAACTGCATCCCGGCGCCCGCGAGTCCGGCCGAGACGCCCTGGATGATCCCCGAGAAGTACGGCTCGGAGAACAGGCGGGTCTCGGCGTCCGGGACGACCAGGGCGACCGAGTCGGTGCGGCGGGTGACCAGGGAACGGGCGGCGCGGTTGGGGACGTAGCCGAGTTCGGCGATGGCCTGCTCGACGGCGGCCCGGGACCGTTCGCTCACCTTGGGGGAGCCGTTGATCACCCGTGAGACGGTGCCGCGGCCGACCCCGGCCCGCGCGGCCACGGCGTTCAGCGTCGGCCGCCGCACCTCCGCGGCCGTCATGGGCCGGCGCGCCCCGGCCGAGTGCCGGACCTCCGCGGTGTGGAGCGGACTCGGGGCGTTCGCGGACGAGGCCGGGGTCGGTGTGCCGGTGGCCTCGGGCCGGTGCTCGGCGGAGTTCATCGTTCACCTTCCGGCGGTCGGTCGGGGGTCGCCTCATTCTGGCCCAGAAAAAACAGGCCACCGCCCCGGCGTCGCCCACGGTTCGGCGGCCCGGACCGCCGGTTGCTCCGTGACCTGCGTGAATCGCGTACGGGTCCGGCGGATGACGGGCCGATGTCGCCGCCGTTCCAGACACGTTCACGTGACGCGCTGAACACGCTTGCGCAACAACGCCGTTTTCAACTCTTGACACCTGGCCCGGCAAGCACGAGTCTTCCGGACATGCCGCGTGGGAGCGGTCCCACGGAAACGGGGGAGTCTTCTCCCGTGTGGACCGAACCACCCAAGGTCCTTCCCTCTGGCTCGCATGACACACCGTTGACCAGCACCTTTTCATCGCACGACGTGTGCGGTGGGCCGGCCGCTGCTCGATCCGAGAGGGCAGGTCCGCGCCGTCGAACCCCGGCGGTCTGATTCCTGAGGTCTCGTTCCCCACTGGAACAAGGAGTAGTGGAATGCGCATCACCCGTACCGGCGGCGGTCGTGGCCGCAGAGCAGCGGCCGTGACCACGACGGTCCTGACGGCCTCCGCCCTGCTGCTGACCGGCTGCAGCAGCGACGACGGCGACTCGGACGCCTCGGACTCCAACGGGAACATCACCCTCAAAGTGGCCGACTTCGGCCAGTTCGGTTACAAGGAAGCCGGTCTGTTCGACCAGTACCACAAGCTGCACCCGAACATCACGGTCAAGGAAGAGACCACCGCCAACGAGCAGGACTACTACCCCAAGCTCCTCCAGCAGCTGAACTCCGGCAGCGGCCTGGGCGACGTCACGGGCATCGAGGTCGGCCGCATCAAGGAGGTCGTCGACACCCAGGCGGCCAAGTTCACCGACCTGAGCAAGACCATCAACGTGGCCGACTGGGTCTCCTGGAAGGAGAAGCAGGCCACGGCGAGCGACGGCACGGTCATCGGCGCCGGCACCGACATCGGCCCGATGTCGCTGTGCTACCGCAAGGACCTGTTCCAGAAGGCGCACCTGCCCACCGACCGCGAGGCCGTCGCCACGGCCGTCGCCGGCGGCTGGGAGGACTACATCAAGCTCGGTGAGCAGTACAAGAAGAGCGCGCCCGCCGGCACCTTCTTCATGGACTCCGCGAGCGCCATGTACAACGCGGTCGTCAGCTCCTCCGCCCAGCAGTACTACGACGCCGACGGCAAGCCGGTCTACAAGGACAGCGCCTCCGTCAAGCAGGGCTGGGACCTGGCCGCCGAGGCCGCGTCCAAGAAGCTGAGCGGGGGCCTGGCCCAGTTCCAGGACCCGTGGAAGGCGGCGCTGCGCAAGGGCCAGGTCGCCTCCATGGTGTGCCCGGCCTGGATGGCCGCGCAGATCCAGACCTACTCCGGCGACGACTTCAAGGGCAAGTGGGACATCGCCCGCGCGCCCGGCACCACCGCGGCCAACTGGGGCGGCTCCTTCCTGGCCGTGCCCAAGAGCGGCAAGCACGTCAAGGAGGCCACCGAGCTGGTCAAGTGGCTGACCGCGCCCGAGCAGCAGGCCGCCGTGTTCAAGGCCGTCGGCGTCTTCCCGTCCAACAAGGGCGCCTACGACCTGGCGAGCGTGAAGACCGCCAAGCTCCCGTACTTCAGCGACGCGCCCATCGGCCAGATCTACGCCGACGAGGCCAAGTCCATCCCCGAGGCGGTGCTCGGCGCGAAGGACGGCGTCATCAAGGACACGATCTCCACGCAGATCAACAACATGGAGCAGCGCGGCACCAGCCCCGACAAGGCCTGGAAGGACGCGACGGACACCATCGACAAGGCGATCGGCTGACGACCGCCCGGGGTGCGGGCGGCCCCGCCGGCCGCCCGCACCGCGCCCGCGCGCGCGGCCGTACGACGGCCGCCGCGGCGGGCGCGGAGCCGTGTGGCGGCCGGCGCCGCGGACCCGTCCCCGCCTGACCCCGCGAGGTCGGCCGCCCGGCCGGGGCACGTACCCGGTACGGCGGCGGCTGCGGTGCCTCCGTGGCGGAGGCTCCCGGCCGGGTGGTCGCGGGGGAGTCTGGCCGGACGGTCGCGGCGCCTCCGTGGCTGGGGAGTCCGGCCCGGTGGTCGCGGTGCTGTCCTGGCGGGGGCTCCCGGCCCGGTGGTCGCAAGGTCGGGTGCCGCAACGCACCCTGGCTCGGTGGTCGTAGGGCCGTTGGTCTGTCGCGGTGGGCTCCGGTCCGGTGGTCGCGGGACCGGCCGTACGGTCGTGACGCGCCCCGGCCCGGCGGCCGCGGGGCCGCCCACCTCACCCCGCTCCGTACCCTGCCTCCACCCCACCCCCACCCCCGCCCCCGCCCCGCACCCCACCCCGCCTCCGCCCCGCACCCGGCTCAGACCTCCAGGGAAGGACTCCCTCCGTGGCAACGACAACCCCCGCACGGGGCGCCTACACCCCGCCTCCCGGCGGCTCCGGCGCCGCGCCGAACGGGCGCGGCACATGGCGCTCGCGGCTGTGGCGCTTCGACGACAAGGTGTCGCCGTACGCCTACGTCGCCCCCTTCTTCCTCGTCTTCGGCGCCTTCGGGCTCTACCCCCTCCTCTACACCGGCTGGATCGCGCTGCACCGGGTGGAGATGACGAGCCTCGACCAGTCCGAGTGGGTCGGCTTCGACAACTTCACCCGGATCCTCCAGGACTCGGAGTTCTGGACGGCCGTCGCCAACACCTTCGTCATCGGCGTCATCTCCACCGTCCCGCAGCTGCTCGTCGCGCTCGGCCTGGCCCACCTGCTCAACTACCGGCTGCGCGCCAGCACGTTCTGGCGGACCGTCATCCTCACCCCGTACGCCACCTCGGTGGCCACCGCGGCCCTGGTCTTCGCCCTGGTCTTCCGCGCCGACGGCGGCTTCCTCAACTGGGTGCTGCACTTCTTCGGAGCCGGCCACACCGACTGGGGCAACGGGGAGTGGACCTCCAAGATCGCCATCTCGATCATCGTGATCTGGCGCTGGACCGGCTACAACGCCCTGATCTACCTGGCCGCCATGCAGGCCGTGCCGACCGACCTGTACGAGGCCGCCTCCATCGACGGGGCCTCGCGCTGGCAGCAGTTCCGCAAGGTGACCATCCCCTCGCTGCGCCCGACGATCCTGTTCACCATCGTCATCTCGACGATCGGCTCCATGCAGCTGTTCGGCGAGCCGCTGCTGCTCCAGGGCGGCACCCTCGGCTCCGTCGGCGGCAGCGAGCACCAGTACGAGACGCTCAGCATCTACCTCTACAACTACGGCTGGAAGCTCCAGCACCTGGGCCCGGCCGCCGCCGTGGCCTGGGCGATGCTCGTCCTGCTGCTGCTCATCGCCCTGATCAACTGGATCGTCGGCCGGTTCGTGCGCAAGAGCGCGGCCTGACGGGAGCGATATCGATGACCACGACCAGTCCCACCAACACCGCGCCGGAGATCGTGCCGGCGCCGCTCCCCGCCGCCCCGGGCAAGCGCGGCGGCCGCTTCCGGATCGGCGCCGGCCAGCAGCTCAAGGGCGGACCGCTCACCTACGTCGCGCTGATCGTCGTCGGCCTGGGCTCGGTCTTCCCGCTGTACTGGACGCTGGTGGCCGCCTCCAACGACCAGCAGCGCGTCCTGGACAACCCGCCGCCGCTGCTGCCGGGCGGCAAGCTGTGGCACAACCTCCAGGCGGCCTGGGAACAGGCCAACCTGGGCAAGGCGATCGTCAACAGCGTCATCGTGGCCGGCTGCATCACCGCCGCCACACTGTTCTTCTGCACCCTGGCCGGCTACGCCTTCGCCAAGATGCGCTTCCGCGGCCGGGGCGCCCTGATGACCGCCGTGATCGCCACCCTGACCATCCCGCCGCAGCTCAGCGTCGTCCCGCTGTTCATGATGATGTCCGACATCGGCTGGGGCGGGAAGCTGGAGTCGGTGATCTTCCCGACCCTGGTCGGCGCGTTCGGCGTCTTCTTCATGCGGCAGTACCTGCTGGAGGCCCTGCCCTACGAGCTGATCGAGGCGGCCAAGGTCGACGGGGCGAGCAACATCCGCATCGTGTGGAACGTGGTGCTGCCCGCGGCCCGGCCCGCGATGATGGTGCTCGGCATGCTCACCTTCGTGCAGGCGTGGAACGACTTCTTCTGGCCCTTCCTCGCCCTGAACCAGGAGAACCCGACCCTTCAGGTGGCGCTCGGCCAGCTCAGCGCCTCCTACACCCCCGACCAGAGCATCGTCATGGCGGGAGCGCTGATCAGCACGCTGCCGCTGCTGCTGGTCTTCGTCGTCTTCGGCAAGCAGATCGTCGGAGGCATCATGGCGGGCGCGGTCAAGGGCTGACGGCCGCCGCGCGGCGGGGCGGCCGGCCACGGCACGGCCGCCCTCCGCCGCCCCGCTTTCCTCCCCCCTTCCTGCTTCCTCCCCTCGTCCTTCCTCCACGCCACTTTGGGAGCGTTCTCACCATGACCGCCGTACGACCCGAGACCACTGCCCAGTCGGCCCCGGGCGCCTCCGCCACGCCCGCGTCGTCCTCCGGCTCCTTCCCGACGGGCTTCGTCTGGGGCGCCGCCACCGCCGCCTACCAGGTCGAGGGCGCCGCTGCCGAGGACGGCCGCACCCCCTCCATCTGGGACACCTTCAGCCACACCCCCGGCAAGGTCCGCAACGGCGACACCGGCGACATCGCCGCCGACCACTACCACCGCTACCGCGACGACGTGGCGCTGATGAAGGACCTCGGCCTCACGGCGTACCGCTTCTCCGTCTCCTGGTCCCGCGTCCAGCCCACCGGCCGCGGCCCCGCCGTCGAACGCGGCCTGGACTTCTACCGCCGGCTCACCGACGAGCTCCTGGAAGCGGGCATCACCCCCGTCGCCACCCTCTACCACTGGGACCTGCCCCAGGAGCTGGAGGACGCCGGCGGCTGGCCGCAGCGCGACACCGCGGACCGCTTCGCCGACTACGCCGAGCTGGTCGCCCGCGCCCTCGGCGACCGGGTCGGCGTGTGGACCACCCTCAACGAGCCCTGGTGCAGCGCCTTCCTCGGCTACGGCTCCGGCGTGCACGCCCCGGGCCGTACCGACCCGGCGGCCACCCTGCGCGCCGCGCACCACCTCAACCTCGCCCACGGCAAGGCGATCGGCGTGCTGCGCGCGGCGCTGCCCTCCTCCGCGCAGACCTCCCTCACCCTCAACCTGCACCAGGTGCGCCCGCTCACCGGCAGCGCCGAGGACGCCGAGGCCGCCCGCCGCATCGACGCCGTCGGCAACCGGATCTTCACCGGCCCCGTCCTGGACGGCGCCTACCCCGAGGACCTGCTCGCCGACACCGCGCACCTGGTCGACTGGGGACAGCTGGTGCGCGAGGGCGACCTCGCCGAGATCTCCCGCCCCATCGACCTGCTCGGCGTCAACTACTACGCGCCGACCGTCGTCTCGCACCCGGCGGACGGCGCCGGCGCCACCAAGAACGACGGGCACGGCGCGAGCGACCACTCCCCGTGGACCGGCTCCGAGCACGTCGCCTTCCACCTCGCCAACGACGACCTGACCGCGATGAACTGGGCCATCGACGCGAGCGGCCTGCACACCCTGCTGACCGGCCTGGCCGCCTCGCACCCGCGGCAGCCGCTGATGGTCACCGAGAACGGCGCCGCCTTCGACGACTACGTCTCGCCCGAGGGCGTGGTGAACGACCCGCAGCGCATCGCCTACCTGCACGCCCACCTGGACGCGGTGCGGCGGGCCGTCGCCGACGGGGCGGACGTGCGCGGCTACTTCCTGTGGTCCCTGCTGGACAACTTCGAGTGGTCCTACGGCTATTCGAAGCGGTTCGGCGCCGTCTACGTCGACTACGCCACCCAGCGCCGCATCCCCAAGGCCAGCGCCCACTGGTACGCCGACGTGATCCGCGCCAACGCGCTGCCGCCGGGGCGGTGAGCCCCCGCCGAGTCCCCGGCTGAGGCCCGCCGAGGACACCCCGAGGCCCCGCCGAGGACCCGCCGGGGGCGCGTGCCCCCAGCGGGGCGCGCCCCCGCCGGGCGGCGACGGCGACGGGGAGGGGGACGAGTGGCCGCAGGCTGTTACATTCCTGGCCTGAGGGCGGCGAACGGAAGGCGCGACAATGGTCAACGGCGGGCGGAACCGTGGCGGTCGGCGGCCCACCCTGGAGGAGGTCGCCGCCCGGGCCGGTGTGGGCCGCGGCACGGTCTCCCGGGTGATCAACGGCTCGCCCCGGGTCAGCGACGCCACCCGCGCCGCCGTGGAGGCGGCGGTCGCCGAACTCGGCTACGTCCCCAACACCGCGGCCCGCGCCCTGGCCGCCAACCGCACCGACGCCATCGCGCTCGTCGTGCCCGAACCGGAGACGCGGTTCTTCGCCGAGCCGTACTTCTCCGACATGCTGCGCGGTGTGGGCGCCGAACTGGCCGACACCGAGATGCAGTTGCTGCTGACCTTCGCGGGCGGCGACCGCGAACGGCGCCGGCTCGCCCAGTACCTGGCCGCGCACCGGGTGGACGGGGTGCTGCTGGTGTCCGTGCACGCCGACGACCCGCTGCCCGACCTGGTGGCCCAGCTGGAGATCCCGGCCGTGATCAGCGGCCCGCGCTCGGCGGCCGAGACACTGCCCTCGGTGGACTCCGACAACTACGGCGGCGCGCGCTCGGCGGTGGAACACCTGCTGACCGGCGGCCGGCGCCGGATCGCCCACATCACCGGCCACCTGGACGTCTACGGCGCCCAGCGGCGCGTGGACGGCTACCGCGACGCCCTGCGCGAGGCGGGCATCGCGGCGGACGAAACCCTCGTCGAACAGGGCGACTTCACCGAGGAGGGCGGGCGGCGCGCGATGGCGCGGCTGCTGGAGAACGCCCCCGACGTGGACGCGGTGTTCGCCGGCTCGGACGTCACCGCGGCCGGCGCCCGCCAGGTGCTGCGCGAGCGGGGCCGCCGGACGCCCGAGGACGTGGCGCTGGTCGGCTACGACGACTCGGCCATCGCCCGGCACATGGACCCGCCGCTGACCAGCGTCCGCCAGCCCATCGAGGAGATGGGCCGGGCCATGATCGACCTGCTCCTGACGGAGATCGCCGACCGCCGCCTGCCGGGCGGCCCCGGCCGCGTACCGCACCACGCGGTGCTGCCGGCCGAACTGGTGGTGCGCGCCTCCTCCTAGCCGCGGCGCGCGCTCACCGGCCGGGCGCCGTCCGCCGCCACACCGCCTCCCCGTCCGCCGTCTCACCGGTCGGCGCGAGTCCGGCGGCGCGGGCGACGGCGGCGGAGGCCCGGTGCTCCGGGTGGATGTGCGCGAGGACGGTGGTGACACCCCGCCGCTCCAGCAGCGCGACCAGCCCGCGCGCCGCCTCCGCCGCGAACCCGCGCCCCTGCCAGGCGACGCCGATCACCCAGGCGACCTCGGCGACCGCGCCGCCTCCGGTCACCGTGGCCTGCACGGTCCCCACCAGCCGGGGACGCCCCTCGCGCACCCGCAGCACCCAGTTGCACCACAGCACCCCCGGATCCGGCGACCCGCCCACCCACCGCTCGTACCGCTCCCGCAGCTCGGCCGCCCCGAGCGGCGCGCCCCCGATGAACGCGTGCAACGCCGGATCGGCCAGCACCCCGGCCATCTCCCCGGCGTGCCCCGTCTCCAGCGGCACCAGCTCCAGACGAGCGGTGCGAACGACCTCGGCACGCATGCGACTCCTTGACACGGAACGGCTCCCACCTGCTGGGACCCGTACGGAATTCCAGCAGACGAACGGCGGTTGCACGTGCGGAACCCGACCGCGGGGCGGAGTGCGGGAGCCCGCGCGGTCACCCCGACCGAGCCTGGAGCAGTCCCATGACGACCCGATCGTTCCTCTTCCTCCTCGCCGGCGCCCGCGCGGACGGCAACACGGAACTGCTCGCCCGCACCGCGGCGGAGCAGCTGCCCGCCGGCGCCGGACAGCGCTGGCTGGACCTGACGCGGCTGCACCTGCCCGACTTCACCGACGAGCGGCACGCCGCGGACGCGCCGCGCGCGGAGTCGGCCGACGAGACCCTGCTGCGGGAGGCGACGCTCGCGGCCACCGACATAGTGATCGTCTCGCCGCTGTACTGGTACTCCCTGTCCTCCTACGCCAAGCGCTACCTGGACCACTGGTCCCGGTGGCTGCGCACCCCCGACCCCGGCTTCCGGGCGGCGATGGCCGGCGGCACGCTGTGGGGCGTGACGGCGATGGCCCACAGCGAGCCGGAGGTCGCCGCCCCGCTCACCCTCACCCTCCACCACACGGCGGCCTACCTGCGCATGCGCTTCGGCGGCGTCCTCCTGGGCACCGCCTCCAGCCCCGGTCAGATCCGCGCCGACACGGCCGCCCTGACCCGCGCCAAGACCTTCTTCGCGACAGAAGCCCCCCTCGCCCGTTTCCCGTACGAGGAGGAGGCGTAGCCGCGGCGGCTCCGCCCGGCGCCCGGAACGCCGGGCGGACACGACAGAGGGCCGGTCCGTTTTCCACGGACCGGCCCTCTGCCAGACAGGGTGAGTGACGGGACTCGAACCCGCGGCATCCTGGACCACAACCAGGTGCTCTACCAGCTGAGCTACACCCACCATGACCGGAAGCGGTTCACTTGGTCGTTTCCCCGACCGGCCGAGAAAAAGTGTACAGGGTCCGAAGGGGTGCTCGCGCACCAGTTTCGCGGCGCCCCTCCACGGGACCCTCTCAGCCCTGCTGAGCAGGCAGGACGTGCTTGGCGGCGATCGCCTTGGCCGTGTCGGAGTCCGGGCCGGGCGGCGGGACGAAGACCGCCTCGCGGTAGTACCGCAGCTCGGCGATGGACTCGCGGATGTCGGCCAGCGCCCGGTGGTTGCCGTTCTTCTCCGGACTGTTGAAGTACGCCCTCGGGTACCAGCGCCGGGCCAGCTCCTTGATCGAGGAGACGTCGACGATGCGGTAGTGGAGGTAGCCCTCCAGCTCCGTCATGTCGCGCAGCAGGAAGCCGCGGTCGGTGCCGACCGAGTTCCCGCACAGGGGCGCCTTGCCGGGCTCCTTCACGTGCTCGCGGACGTAGGCGAGGACCTGCTCCTCGGCGTCCTTCAGGGTCGTGCCGCCGGGCAGCTCGGCGAGCAGGCCGGAGGCGGTGTGCATCTGGCGCACCACCTCGGGCATCGTCTCCAGCGCGGCGTCCGGCGGGCGGATGACGATGTCGACTCCCTCGCCGAGCACGTTCAACTCGGAGTCGGTGACGAGGGCGGCCACCTCGATGAGAGCGTCGTCGGACAGCGAGAGGCCGGTCATCTCGCAGTCGATCCACACCATGCGATCGTTCATGTGTGCAACCTTACGGCGAGCGGCCCCGGCCCGGCCCCGCCGTGCGGCACCCGGCCCGGGAACGCCGAAGGGGTGGGCGGGCGTCCGAGGACGCCCGCCCACCCCTTCGCTTCGTTCAGCCGCCCGACCGCTGCCCGGGCAGACTCGCCGACAGGGCCGCCGGGGCGCGACGGGCCTGGTGCGGCAGCGGGCCGTCGGAGTGCAGCGCCGACGCCGGCACGGGCCCCGCCGGCTGCGGCACCCCGACCGGTCCGGCCGGCCCGTGGCCGGCGGGCAGACCGGCGCCGTTCGGTCCGGGCAGGCCCGGCCCCATCGGCTCCTCGGCCTCGCCCGGCCGCTCGCCCTGCGGCCGGCGCGCCCGGTAGGCCGCCCGGTAGGCGGCCGGGGACGAGCCCAGCTGCCGCCGGAAGTGGCCGCGCAGCGCCACGGGGGAGCGGAAGCCGCAGCGGCCCGCGACCTCGTCCACCGAGTAGTCCGACGTCTCCAGCAGCCGCTGCGCCTGGAGCACCCGCTGGGTGATCAGCCACTGGAGCGGCGCGCTGCCGGTGAGCGAGCGGAAGCGGCGGTCGAACGTCCGCCGGCTCATGTAGGCGCGTGCCGCCAGCGTCTCCACGTCGAACTGCTCGTGGAGGTGCTCCAGCGCCCAGGCGACGACCTCGGCGAGCGGGTCGGCGCCGATCTCCTCGGGTAAAGACCTGTCGAGGTAGCGCTCCTGGCCGCCGCTGCGGCGCGGCGGGACCACCAGGCGGCGGGCCAGCGCGCCGGCCGCCTCGTTGCCGTGGTCCGAGCGCACGATGTGCAGGCACAGGTCGATCCCGGCCGCGGTGCCCGCCGACGTCAGCACGTCGCCGTCGTCGACGAACAGCTCCCGCGGATCGACGTGCACCGACGGATAGCGTTTGGCCAGCGTCGGCGCGTACATCCAGTGGGTGGTCGCCGGGCGGCCGTCCAGCAGGCCGGCCGCGGCGAGCACGAACGCCCCGGTGCACAGGCCCACGATGCGGGCCCCCTCCTCGTGCGCCCGGCGCAGCGCGTCGAGCGCCTCCGCGGGCGGCGGCGAGGTGATCGAACGCCAGGCCGGCACGACGACCGTGCCCGCCCGCGAGATCGCCTCCAGGCCGTGTGGCGCGGTGAGTTCCAGGCCCCCTGTGGTCCGCAGCGGGCCGTCCTCGCCGGCCGCCACGAGCAGGCGGTAGCGCGGCACTCCGGCGTCCTGGCGGTCGATCCCGAACACCGAAAGCGGTATGGAACTCTCGAAGATGGGGCCGCCGCTGAACAGCAGCACCGCGACGATCTCCTTGCGGCGTCGCCCGGAAAGCTTCCGGGCCGCGGCGTCCGGCGCGGCAGTGGAGTCGTGGCTCATACTGCTAAGCCCCCCTCGGTGGTCGCGGCTCCTCGGTTGTGTCGCTCCTGCACGTTTCCCCTCGGTCCTGCACGAGTCCCCCGCCGTAAAGACAGTCAAGATCGAATCTACTGTGTCCTGCCGTGCGCCAGTGGCCAGTTCACCACCCGGCACATTGTCGACATGGCAACTTGGCGTGAAGCATTCGATCACGAAGCGTCGCACTAGCGCGGCGTGCAGGGAAGTGCGCCTCGTCGCGGTGGCCAATCCACGTAGGGTGCGCGGACCCCCCGAGGCCCTTTCC
Organism: Streptomyces similanensis; assembly: GCF_039543625.1. Classification (NCBI taxonomy): domain Bacteria; kingdom Bacillati; phylum Actinomycetota; class Actinomycetes; order Kitasatosporales; family Streptomycetaceae; genus Streptomyces; species Streptomyces similanensis. The sequence goes on from NZ_BAABKC010000009.1 coordinate 94,182, forward strand.
GTGCAGGTCGAACGGGGGTTGGGGGGTACTTCGGACCGGGGATGCGCCACGTCCAGAAGTTGGCTGAAAAGATACGGGCCGGGGTGCGGAAACCGGTCAGTCGACCGGTGGAGCTCCGGCGAGGTGCCGGTGGCCCCGGTGGGCCCCCGTACCGGTGCGCCGGCGCCGGCCGCGGTGCGCGACGCGTTCCTCGGCGCGCAGCCGGGCCGCGCCCCGCTCCGACTGGCGCAGCAGCGCCCGGCAGGCCACGGTCACGGCCGCCAGGCCCAGCGCGGTCCCGGCGGCGCCGGCCGGCGAGGCGCCGCACCAGAGCCGCACCACGGGCACGAGGACGCAGCTGAAGGCGGCCCACCGCAGCACGTCGCCCACGCCGTCGGCCACGCCGTCGCCCGCGCCGTCCTCCGCGCCGTCCTCGGGCCCGGGCGCCGCTCCTGGGACGGTACGGGGTCCGGACACGGCGCGCTCCTTCGGTGTGCTCCCTGCGGCGACGCACGTTCAACGGCCGTCCGGCCGACCGGTCACTGTCCGGAGCCGACGGGGACCCGTACGGCCGTCCCGCGCGCGGTTCCGTGCGGCCTCCCGCACCCCTTCCGCCGCCCGCGCACCACACGCGCCCCGGCCCCGCGCCGGTGCTGCGCCGGGCCCGTACGGGTCTCGCCGAGCCCCGCCGGGCCGTTCGTGTTCCCCCACATGCGCCTCTCCAGTCCCCCTGGTCCCAGTGGTGACATCCGCGCTTCGGCCATGGCCGGTTCATACCGCGCAAACCGCCTGTACGGGGCAGCAACCATTGCGTTACGGGCGCGCGTCGTGCATGCTCCGGTGAACCGCGCCGAACCACCACGGAGAGTGCGCGGGATCTGGGCTAGAAAGGCTTGGCGCCGTACCCTTGGGGGTATGGGGACGGGAAGACGATTCCCGGACACAGCTTCGCCGCAGACTGTCGTCCCCGACTAAGGATCACCTCGCCGAGACAGCCATGGCCGGTCACGAATTCTTCGAACCCGCGGACCGCAAGCGGCCGGTCGCCGACCCCACGGCGGCCGATCCCCTGGCGGTGCCAGAGTCACGCCACCCCTGCGATCCGGCGTTCAAGCACGGCGTCGTCGTCGGCTTCGACGGATCCGACTCCAGCGAGCGCGCCCTCGCCTACGCGATCGGGATGGCGCACCGCACCCGCTCCGGTCTGATCATCGTTCATGTGGCCAACCGGCTGCCCACCACCGTGTGGGCCGGCTGCGAGCCACCGGTCTTCGTCGACGTGCCCGACCACCGCACCGAGGTCCTCGGTCTGGAGCTGGCGTGCGCGGAGTACCTCGCCGAGGTGCCCTGGATCCTGGTCGAGCGCGGCGGCGACATCTGCCACGAGCTGGAAGAGGTCGGCAAGGAGTACGCGGCGGACGCCATCGTCGTCGGCACCACGCACGGCATCGTGGGCCGGATCTTCGGCTCGGTGGCCGGGCGGCTCGCCAAGCGCGCGCAGCGTCCGGTCGTCGTCATCCCGTAGGCCGCGCGCGGTCCTTCCGCCGAACGGGAAAGGGGCGCCCCCGCCGCGCGAGGGCACCCCTTCGGGGAGTGCTACTCCACCGTCACCGACTTGGCCAGGTTGCGCGGCTTGTCGATGTCGCGACCCAGCGTCAGGGCCGCGTGGTAGGAGAGGAGTTGGAGCGGGATGCCCATCAGGATCGGGTCCAGCTCGTCCTCGTTCTTCGGGACGACGATCGTCTGGTCGGCCTTCTCCTGCTCCCGGTGGGCGACGGCGAGGATCTTGCCGCTGCGGGCCTTGATCTCCTCCAGGGCCGCCCGGTTCTTCTCCAGCAGGTCGTCGTCCGGCACGATCGCGACCGTCGGCAGCGCGGGCTCGATCAGGGCCAGCGGGCCGTGCTTCAGCTCGGAGGCCGGGTAGGCCTCGGCGTGGATGTAGGAGATCTCCTTGAGCTTCAGGGAGGCCTCGCGGGCCACCGGGTAGCCGCGCACCCGGCCGATGAAGAGCATCGAGCGGGCGTCCGCGTAGCCCTCGGCCAGCCGCTTGATCTCCTCCTCCTGCTTCATGATCTCGGTGATCTGCTCGGGCAGCCGGCGCAGGCCCTCGATGATCCGCTTGCCGTCGCGCACCGACAGGTCGCGGATGCGGCCGAGGTGCAGGGCGAGCAGCGCGAAGGCGACGCAGGTGTTGGTGAAGCACTTGGTGGACACCACGCACACCTCGGGCCCGGCGTGCACGTAGATGCCGCCGTCCGCCTCGCGGGCGATCGCGGAGCCGACGACGTTGACCACGCCCAGCACCCGCGCGCCCTTGCGCTTGAGCTCCTGGACGGCGGCCAGCACGTCGTAGGTCTCACCGGACTGGGAGACCGCGATGTAGAGGGTGTCGGGGTCCACGACCGCGTTGCGGTAGCGGAACTCGGAGGCCGGCTCGGCGTCGGCGGGGATCCGGGCCAGCTCCTCGATCATCTGGGCGCCGATCATGCCCGCGTGGTACGAGGTGCCGCAGCCGAGGATCTTCACCCGGCGCACCGCGCGCGCCTCGCGGGCGTCGAGGTTGATGCCGCCCAGGTGCACGGTGGCGAACCGGTCGTCGATCCGGCCGCGCAGCACCCGGTCGACGGCCTCGGCCTGCTCGTGGATCTCCTTGTGCATGTACGTGTCGTGGCCGCCCATGTCGTACGACTCGGCCTCCCACTCCACGGTGGTCGGCTCGGCCGTCGTACGGGTGCCCTCGGTGGTGTACGTGCGGAAGTCGTCGGCCTTGAGGGTGGCCATCTCGCCGTCGTCCAGGGTGACTATCTGCCGGGTGTGGGCGACCAGCGCGGCGACGTCGGAGGCGACGAACATCTCCTTCTCGCCGATGCCGAGGACGACCGGCGAGCCGTTGCGGGCCACCACGATGCGGTCGGCGAAGTCGGCGTGCATGACGGCGATGCCGTAGGTGCCCTCGACCAGGCGGACGGCGGCGCGGACCTTCTCCTCCAGCGTCGCGGCCTCGGAGCGGGCGATGAGGTGGACCAGGACCTCGGTGTCGGTCTCGGAGAGGAACTCGACGCCGTCCGCCTCCAGCTTGCGGCGCAGGTCGGCGGCGTTGTCGATGATGCCGTTGTGCACGACGGCGACCTTGTTGTCGCCCGACATGTGCGGGTGGGCGTTCACGTCGGAGGGGGCGCCGTGGGTGGCCCAGCGGGTGTGGGCGATGCCGGTGGTGCCCTTGAAGCGCGCCGGGACCTTGGCCTCCAGGTCGCGGACCCGGCCCTTGGCCTTGACCATCTTCAGACCGGGCGTCTTCGGCGAGGTGACGACGATGCCCGCGGAGTCGTAGCCGCGGTACTCCAGGCGCTGGAGGCCCTCCAGGAGGAGCGGCGCGACGTCACGCTTGCCGATGTATCCGACGATTCCGCACATAAAGACGTATTCCTCAGGTAGGGAAAGAGGGGACCCGGCCGGATCAGCCGTAGACGATGCGGCGCAGCTGCCTCAGGGACAGCTCCGGCGGCGCCACCGCGCGGTACTTCAGATCCGCGCCGATCCGTTCGAAGATCTCCGCGTTCACCAGGCCCTGCGCCTGGAGTTCGCGGTGCCGGCGACGGACGAACTCCTCGGTCGTCTCGTCGAAGTAGGCGAGCACGTCCTGAACCACCCGCAGCGCCTCGCCCCGGCTCAGGGGCGTGGAGCGCGTCAGATGATCCACAAGTTCGTCGTGCACCCGGTAGATCCTGGGGTACCGAAGATACTTTCGCAAGAATCTTGCCCGATATCGGGCAGGTCCCTGTTGGTGGTGTTGTGAACTCCTGTTCGCGCGCTGTCCACCCGGCGGCCCGCGTCCCGTCGCGCCGGTGCACCATTTTCAGACGCCATGGACATACCTCGCATGGGCGTTCCCGAGCAGCTGGCCGAGCGCATGAGCATGGCCGAGCAGCACGAATACCTGCGCTCCAAGTTCTCGCGCCGCACGATCATGAGAGGCGGCGCGGTCACCCTCGGCGCCGTCGCCGGTGGCGCGTTCGTGACGGGCACCTCGGCCCAGGCCGCCGTCCCGACCCAGCGCACCGCCCCCTCCTCCTCGACGCAGAGCGTCGACGGCGCCTACGTCGCCCCGTTCGGCCGCCACCTCGCCTTCGGCAACGACCCGCGCACCGAGGTCACCGTCTCCTGGCAGGTCCCGGTCGCCGTCAAGAAGCCGTTCATCCGCGTCGGCGCCCACCCCTGGGACCTGTCCCGCAAGATCGAGGCCGAGGTCCGCACCCTCTACACCCCGGCCGGCGTCGGCGCCAGCGGCGACCACACGCAGTACTACCTGCACGCCAGGCTCACCCACCTGCGCCCGGGCCGCACCTACTACTACGGCGTCGGCCACCAGGGCTTCGACCCGGCCCAGGCGCACCTGGCCGGCACCCTGGGCACCTTCACCACCGCCCCCGACCACAAGGCGCCGTTCACCTTCACCGCCTTCGGCGACGAGGGCGTCGGCTACCACGGCCTGGCCAACAACAGCCTGCTGCTCGGCCAGAACCCGGCCTTCCACCTGCACGCCGGCGACATCGCCTACGCCGACCCGTCCGGCGCGGGCAAGACCGCCGACACCGGCTTCGACTCGCGCACCTGGGACCAGTTCCTCGCCCAGACCGAGTCGGTCGCCAAGCAGATCCCGTGGATGCCCTCCTACGGCAACCACGACATGGAGGCCTGGTACTCGCCCAACGGCTACGGCGGCGAGGACGCCCGCTGGACCCTGCCCGACAACGGCCCCGACCCCGAGAACCTGCCGGGCGTCTACTCCTTCGTCTACGGCAACACCGCCGTCATCTCGCTGGACGCCAACGACATCTCCTTCGAGATCCCGGCCAACCTCGGCATCTCCGGCGGCACCCAGACCACGTGGCTGGAAGCCCAGCTGAAGAGGTTCCGCGCCTCCCGGGACGTCGACTTCGTCGTGATCTTCTTCCACCACTGCGCCTACTGCACCTCCACCGCGCACGCCTCGGAGGGGGGCGTGCGCCAGGAGTGGGTGCCGCTGTTCGAGAAGTACTCGGTGGACCTGGTCATCAACGGCCACAACCACCAGTACGAGCGCACCGACGTCATCAAGGCCGGCGCGGTCACCAAGAAGCTCCCGATCGGCGGCACCGCCTACCCCGAGACCGAGGGCGTGGTCTACGTCACCGCCGGCGCCGCGGGCCGCAGCCTGTACGCCTTCACCGCCCCCGACTCCTACGAGGGCAACGAGCACGAGGTCGAGTCGGTCGCATCCTTCGTCAACACCAAGGACGGCAAGAAGAACGAGACGGTCACCTGGTCGCGGGTGCGCTACCTCGACTACTCCTTCCTGCGCGTGGACGTCGCCCCCGCCTCGCGAGGCCGCTACGCCACGCTGACGGTGCGCGGCATCGCCGAGACCGGCGAGCAGGTCGACCACTTCACGGTGGCCCGCCGGGCGAAGTAACGCCCGCCGCCACGAGGCCAAGAGGGCGGTCCTCGCCCGTCACCGAGGACCGCCCTTCGCCGTGCCGCCCTTCCGTCGTCACCGCTCCCATGCAGTTCCCCTGCCGCCCTTCCGGATGATTTCGCCGGGGGAGGGGCTGTTCGACCGTTCCTGCGGGACAGTGGTCAATAGCCTCGGGCCGTGCACCAGGCCCCCGGTCCCCGTCCGAACGTAAAGGGAGCGCATGTGAGAAGGCACCACAGAACGACTCCCCGCACGCACCGCGAACCCCTCCCCCCCTGCCCACCGCGCCCACCGCGCGCGCCGTCCGCCGGTCTCCGGCCGGCCCGCGCCCTCGGCGCGCTGCTGCTCGTCTCCGCGGCCGGCGCCTGCGCCGTGGGCGCCGGTCCGGCCGCGCCGGAGAGCGCCGTACGGGACACCGCCGCGCTGGCGACCGCGGCGCACACCCGCGCGGCCGTGACCCCGCTGGACCAGGTGATCCCCGCTCCGGCCTCGGTCCGGGCCGGCGGGGCGCCGTACCGGCTCACCGCCGGCGCCCGCATCCGCGTCGACGACTCGCCCCGGGTGCGCGCGGTCGGCCAGTACCTCGCCGACGTCCTGCGCCCCTCGACCGGCTACCGGCTGCCGCTGACCACGCACGCCGGCGCCGGCATCCGACTGCGCCTGACCAAGGGCGCGTTCGGCGCCGAGGGCTACCGGCTCGACAGCGGCCCCGCCGGAGTGACCGTCACCGCCCGCGAGCCGGCCGGCCTCTTCCACGGCGTGCAGACCCTGCGTCAGCTGCTGCCCGCCGCCGTGGAGAAGAAGACCGTCCAGCCCGGCCCCTGGCGGATCGCCGGCGGCACCGTCACCGACAGCCCGCGCTACGCCTACCGGGGCGCCATGCTCGACGTCTCCCGGCACTTCTTCACCGTCGCCCAGGTCAAGCGCTACATCGACGAACTCGCCCTGTACAAGGTCAACGAGCTGCACCTGCACCTGAGCGACGACCAGGGCTGGCGCATCGCGATCGACTCCTGGCCGCGGCTGGCCTCCTACGGCGGCTCCACCGAGGTCGGCGGCGGCGCCGGCGGCCACTACACCAAGGCCGACTACCGGGAGATCGTGCGCTACGCCGCCTCCCGCTATCTGGAGGTCGTCCCCGAGATCGACATGCCGGGCCACACCAACGCGGCCCTGGCCTCCTACGCCGACCTCAACTGCGACGGCGTCGCGCCCCCGCTCTACACCGGCACCAGCGTCGGCTTCAGCTCGCTGTGCGCGGGCAAGGAGATCACCTACAAGTTCGCCGACGACGTGCTGCGCGAGCTGGCCGCGCTCACCCCCGGCCGCTATCTGCACATCGGCGGCGACGAGGCGCACTCCACCAGCCACGAGGACTACACGACGGTCATGAACCGGGTGCAGCCGCTGGTCGCCAAGTACGGCAAGACGGTCATCGGCTGGCACCAGCTGACCGGCGCCACCCCCGCCGAGGGCGCCCTCGCCCAGTACTGGGGGCTGGACTCCACCAGCGCCGCCGAGAAGGAGCAGGTCGCGCAGGCCGCGCGCAACGGCACCGGGCTGATCCTCTCACCGGCCGACCGGGTCTACCTCGACATGAAGTACACCAAGGACACCCCGCTGGGCCTGTCCTGGGCCGGCTACGTCGAGGTGCGGCGCTCCTACGACTGGGACCCGGCGACCTATCTGCCGGGCGCGCCCGCCGCCGCGGTGCGGGGCGTGGAGGCGCCGATGTGGTCGGAGACGCTGTCCACCTCCGCCCAGCTGGACACCATGGCCTTCCCGCGGCTGCCCGGCGCGGCCGAACTGGGCTGGTCGCCGGCGGCCACGCACGACTGGGACGCCTACAAGGTCCGGCTCGCCGCGCAGGCGCCGCGCTGGGACGCGCTGGGCATCGGCTACTACCGCTCGCCCCAGGTGCCCTGGCCGAGCAGCTGAGCGAAACGGGAGGGCGGGCGCTCCGGAGGACCGTCTCCGGGGCGCCCGCCCGTTCCCGGCGGAACCGGGGTCCGCTACCGGGCCTTGGCCCGTGGTCAGGTGACCGGGGTCCGGAACCGGGGTCAGGAGACCTTCTTCGCCGTCTCGATGGCCTTGGCGAGGTCTTCGAGCAGCGGGGCGCACTTGTCGTAGGACAGGATCGGCTCCGGGTTGCGGGCGATGACCTGCCCGGCCTTGACCGCGGGCAGCTTCTTCCAGGTGGCCTGGGTGATGGCGGCGGGCTGGATGGCCGAGGTGCGGTTGTCCATCATGATGATGTCGGCCGCGTACTTGTCGACGTTCTCCCAGCTCAGCGACTCGTACCAGCCGCCGCCCTTGGCCTTGGCCTGCTCCGGCGGCTCGACGATGTGCACGCCGAGCGCCTTGAAGTACTCCAGGTCGATGGAGAGGTTGGAGCCGGAGACGTAGAACAGGTCCTGGCTGGCGGAGCCGACGAGCACCTTGATGCCGGGCTTGGCCTTGGCGGCGGCGCGCAGCCGGGCGGCGGCGTCCTCGAAGCGCTTCTTGGCCTGCTTGACCTTGTCGGTGTCCACGTCGGCGCCGAGCGACTTCGCCAGCGCGCGCATGCGCTCCAGCGGCTGGGTGAGCTGGCGGTCGTAGACGGAGACGCCGACCGTGGGGGCGCCCACGGCGAGGATCTTCTTCTTCGACTCCTCCGGGACGTACCAGAGGGTGCCCGCGTCGTCGAACATCGTGGAGACGAGCAGGTCGGGGGCGAGGGCCGCGTACTTCTCGATGTTGAACTGGCCCCACTCGTTGCCGAGGACCGTCACCTTGGTGACGTCCATGTCGCCGGCCTGGACGTCGGCCTTGCCGTCCTTGGTCGTGGTGGGGCCGAAGACGCCCTTGACCTGGACGCCGTAGTCGTGGAGCGCGGCGCCCACGCCGACGAAGGCGACGATGTCCGAGGGGACCTTGCCGGCCTTCGCGGTCTGCCCGCGATCGTCCTTGAAGGACCACGGACCGGACTTCGCCGCCGTCCCCTTGCCGCTGTCCGCCCCGCCGTCCTTCTTGTCGTCGCCGCAGGCGGCGAGCGCGGCGCCGAGGCCGATGACGCCCCCGGCGGCGAGGACGCCGCGGCGGGAGAGGCGGGAGATGCGGGGCTTGGACATGGGCGTGCTGCTTTCGAACGGGGCGGGGTGACGCCGGTGAGGTTCGAGGGTAGGTTAGCCTAACCTCATCCTCTGTCCAGGTCCGGGGCACCCCGCCCGTCCGGCCGCGACCGGCGGTAGCTCAGCCGACCAGACCCAACTCGCGGGCGATCAGCATCCGTTGCACCTCGCTGGTGCCCTCGCCGATCTCCAGGATCTTCGAGTCGCGCCACATCCGCGCCACCGGGTACTCGTTCATGAAGCCGTAGCCGCCGTGGACCTGCGTGGCGTCGCGGGCGTTGTCCACCGCGATCGTCGACGAGTACAGCTTCGCGAGCGCCGCCTCCTTCTTGAACGGCTCGCCCGACACCAGCCGGTAGGCCGCGTCCCGCCAGGCCAGCCGGGAGGTGTGCGCCTTCATCTCCATGTCGGCGATCTTGAACTGGATGGCCTGGTTGGCGCCGATCGGCCGGCCGAAGGCGTGCCGCTCCTTGGCGTACTTCACCGACTCGTCCACACAGCCCTGCGCCAGCCCGGTCGCCAGCGCCGCGATCGCGATCCGCCCCTCGTCCAGGATCCGCAGGAACTGCGCGTAGCCGCGGCCCTGTTCGCCCAGCAGGTTCGCGGCCGGCACCCGCACGTCCTGGAAGGACAGCTCACGGGTGTCCGAGGCGTTCCAGCCGACCTTGGAGTAGGCGGGCGCCACCGTGAAGCCGGGGGTGCCGGAGGGGACGATGACGGCCGAGATGACGGGCCGGCCGTCGGGCTTGCGGTCGGTGACCGCCGTGACCGTCACCAGACCGGTGATGTCCGTGCCGGAGTTGGTGATGAAGCACTTGGTGCCGTTGATCACCCACTCGTCGGTCTCCGGGTCGAGACGGGCCGTGGTGCGGGTGGCGCCCGCGTCCGAGCCGCCGTCCGGCTCGGTCAGACCGAACGCGCCCAGCACCTCGCCCGAGCACAGCTTCGGCAGCCACTGCCGCTTCTGCTCCTCGGTGCCGAACAGATGGAGGGGCATGGCGCCCAGCGAGACGCCCGCCTCCAGCGTGATGGCCACGGACGAGTCCACCCGGGCCAGCTCCTCCAGGGCGATGCCGAGCGCCAGGTAGTCGCCGCCCATGCCGCCGTACTCCTCCGGGAACGGCAGCCCGAACAGGCCCATCCGGCCCATCTCCCGCACGATCTCGTACGGGAACTCGTGCCGCTCGTAGAAGTCGCCGATCTTCGGCGCGACGACGTCGTGGGCGAACTCCTCCACCGTGCGGCGGAGTTCCTCCAGCTCGGGGGTGAGGCGGTGGTTCATCACTGCTCCTTGTGGGAGAGGGCACGCAGGGTGCGGGAGGGGCTGGGCCGGCCGAGCCGGTCGGCCATCCACTCGCTCGTGGCGGTGAGGCGGCCGAGGTCGACCCCGGTGTCGATGCCGAGGCCCCGCAGCATCCACACCAGGTCCTCGGTGGCGAGGTTGCCGGTGGCGGACTTGGCGTACGGGCAGCCGCCGAGGCCGCCCGCGGAGGCGTCCACGGTGGTGACGCCGTGCTGGAGCGCGGCCAGGGTGTTGGCGAGCGCCTGGCCGTAGGTGTCGTGGAAGTGCACGCCGAGCGCGGCGGTCGGCACCCGCTGCTCGTTCAGCGCGGAGAGCAGTTCCAGGACGTGGCCCGGGGTGGCCACGCCGATCGTGTCGCCGAGGCTCAGCTCGTCGCAGCCCATGTCCAGCAGCGCCCGGCACACCCGCACCACCTGGTGCACGGAGACGGCGCCTTCCCACGGGTCGCCGAAGCACATCGACAGATAGCCGCGCACATGCGCCCCGGCCTCCTTGGCGCGCGCCACCACCGGCGCGAACACGGCCAGCGCCTCGTCCACCGTCCGGTTCAGGTTGGCCTTGGCGAAGGACTCGGTGGCGCTGGCGAAGACGGCGAGCCGGGACGCGCCGAGCGACAGCGCCCGATCGAGGCCGCGTGCGTTGGGCACCAGCACCGGCAGGTCCACCGGCAGGTCGCGCACCATCGGGAACAGCTGCTCGGCGTCGGCCAGCTGGGGCACCCACGCGGGGTGCACGAAGCTGGTCGCCTCGATCGTCGTCAGGCCCGCGTCGGCCAGCCGGCGGATGAACTCCGCCTTCACCTCGGTCGGCACGCTCGCCCGCTCGTTCTGGAGCCCGTCGCGCGGCCCCACCTCGTGGATCCTGACCCGCGCGGGCAGGTCCGGGGCGGGCACCACCATGGGCAGCGCGTCGGCGCTCATCGGGACACCGTCCCTTCCTCGTCGTCGAGCGGCGCGATGACCGCGAGGACCTGGTCCATGGCGACCGTCGTGCCCGGCGAGACGTCCAGCTCGGCGACCGTGCCGGCGTGCGGGGCGCAGATGACGTGCTCCATCTTCATCGCCTCGACCACCAGCAGGCTCTGGCCCGCCGTCACCTCGTCGCCGACGGCGACCTTCACCACCGTCACCGTGCCGGGCATCGGGGCGGTGAGCGAGTCGGCGCCCGCGTGGGCGGCGCGGGTGAGGGAGGCGGCGACCGGGTCGTGGTCGCGCACCTGCCAGGCGTCGCCGTCCCGGCCCAGCCAGTCGGCGGCGCGGTGGAAGGTGTGCCGCACCCCGTCCAGGGTGACCGAGACGGTGTCGTCGGCGACCGTGTGGACGCCGCGCGGGACGTACCGGACCGGATCGCCGACCCGCAGGTGGAAGGCGGCCGGCTTCGGCTCGCCGCCCAGCCGCCAGCCGCTCGGCACGGAGAACGGGTCCGTCCAGCCGGCCCCGTCGGCCTTGGGCCGCAGCGCGTCCAGGCGTACGGCGGCCGCCGCCTCGTACACCTCCTCGGGGACGTCGGCGGAGATCAGCTCGTCCACCACCCGCTCCACCAGACCGGTGTCCAGCTCGCCCGCCACCACCGCGGGGTGGGCCAGCAGCGCGCGCAGGAACGCGGCGTTGGTCTGCACGCCCAGGGTGACCGTCCGCGCCAGGGCCGCGCGCAGCTTCCTGAGCGCGGTGGCCCGGTCGGGGCCGTAGGCGATCACCTTGGCCAGCATCGGGTCGTACAGGCTGCCGACCTCGGTGCCCTCGCACAGCCCCGAGTCGGTGCGCACGCCGTCGCCCTGCGGCTCGCGCAGGCGCAGCACCGTGCCGCCGGAGGGCAGGAAGCCGCGCGCGGGGATCTCCGCGCACAGCCGGGCCTCCACCGCGTGCCCGGTGAGCGCGACGTCCTCCTGCGCGAAGGACAGCCGCTCGCCGGCCGCCACCCGCAGCTGCCACTCCACCAGGTCCAGGCCGGTCACCAGCTCGGTGACCGGGTGCTCCACCTGGAGGCGGGTGTTCATCTCCATGAAGTAGTACGCCGAGGGGTCCGCGCCGGGGACGATGAACTCCACCGTGCCCGCGCCCCGGTAGCCGCAGGAGCGGGCCGCCTGGACCGCCGCCTCGCCCATCGCGGCGCGCGTCGCCTCGTCCAGCAGGACGCTGGGCGCCTCCTCGATGATCTTCTGGTGGCGGCGCTGGAGGGAGCACTCGCGCTCGCCCAGATGGACGACGTTGCCGTGGCCGTCGGCCAGGACCTGGATCTCGATGTGCCGCGGGGTGTCCACCCAGCGCTCGACCAGGAGGGTGTCGTCGCCGAAGGAGGCGCGGGCCTCGCGGCGGGCGGCGGCGATCTCCTCGGCCAGCAGGTCCGCCTCGCGCACCAGGCGCATGCCCTTGCCGCCGCCGCCCGCCGACGGCTTCAGCAGCACCGGCATGCCGATCTCGCGGGCCGCCCCGGCGAGCTGCGCGTCGCTCAGCCCGGAGCCGCTGGAGCCCGGCACGACCGGCACCCCGGCCGCCCGCACCGACTCCTTCGCCCGGATCTTGTCGCCCATCAGCGCGATCGCGTCGGCCGGCGGGCCGATGAAGACGAGCCCGGCCTCCTCGCAGGCGCGCGCGAAGCCGGCGTTCTCCGCCAGGAACCCGTACCCCGGGTGTACGGCCTGGGCGCCGGTCAGGCGGGCGGCCGCCAGCAGCCGCTCCACCGACAGATAGCTCTCGGCGGCCGGCGGCGGACCGATCCGCACCGCCGTGTCGGCCTCGCGCACATGCCGGGCGTCGGCGTCGGCGTCGGAGAAGACGGCCACCGAGCGCACCCCGAGGGCGCGCAGGGTGCGGATGACCCGGACGGCGATCTCGCCGCGGTTGGCCACCAGAACTGTCTCGAACATCGTCATGGGATCCCCCTCACATCCGGAAGACGCCGAACTGGGGATCGCCCAGCGGAGCGTTGGCGCACGCGGTCAGGGCCAGGCCCACCACCTGGCGGGTCTCCAGCGGGTCGATCACGCCGTCGTCCCACAGCCGCGCGGTGGCGTAGTAGGCGCTGCCCTGGTGCTCGTACTGGGCGCGGATCGGCGCCTTGAACGACTCCTCGTCGTCGGCCGGCCACTCCTCGCCGCGCGCCTCGATCTGGTCGCGCTTGACGGTGGCGAGCACCGAGGCGGCCTGCTCGCCGCCCATCACGGAGATCTTGGCGTTCGGCCACATCCACAGGAAGCGGGGCGAGTACGCCCTGCCGCACATGGAGTAGTTGCCCGCGCCGTAGGAGCCGCCGACGACGACCGTCAGCTTGGGCACCCGGGTGCAGGCGACGGCGGTGACCATCTTCGCGCCGTGCTTGGCGATGCCGCCCGCCTCGTAGTCCCGGCCCACCATGAAGCCGGAGATGTTCTGGAGGAACAGCAGCGGGATGCCGCGCTGGTCGCACAGCTCGATGAAGTGCGCGCCCTTCTGGGCCGACTCGGCGAACAGGATGCCGTTGTTGCCGACGATGCCCACCGGGTGGCCGTGGATCCGGGCGAAGCCGGTGACCAGGGTCTGCCCGAACTCGGCCTTGAACTCCGCGAACCGCGAGCCGTCCACCACGCGCGCGATGATCTCCCGCACGTCGTAGGGGGTGCGCGAGTCCACCGGCACCGCGCCGTACAGCCCGAACGGGTCCGCCTTCGGCTCGGCCGGCGCGGTGACCTCCCAGGGCAGCGGGCCGCGCGCGGGCAGCGTGGCGACGATGTTCCGGACGATGCGCAGCGCGTGCGCGTCGTCCTCGGCGAGGTGGTCGGTGACGCCGGAGATCCGGGAGTGCACCTCGCCGCCGCCCAGTTCCTCCGCCGTGACGACCTCGCCGGTGGCCGCCTTCACCAGCGGCGGGCCGCCCAGGAAGATCGTGCCCTGGTTGCGGACGATCACCGCCTCGTCGCTCATCGCCGGGACGTACGCGCCGCCCGCCGTGCAGGAGCCGAGGACCGCGGCGATCTGCGGGATGCCGGCGCCGGACATCCGCGCCTGGTTGTAGAAGATCCGCCCGAAGTGCTCGCGGTCGGGGAACACCTCGTCCTGCATCGGCAGGAACGCGCCGCCGGAGTCCACCAGGTACAGGCACGGCAGCCGGTTCTCCAGCGCCACCTCCTGCGCCCGCAGGTGCTTCTTGACCGTCATCGGGTAGTACGTGCCGCCCTTGACGGTGGCGTCGTTGGCGACGATCACGCACTCGCGGCCGCTGACCCGGCCGATGCCCGCGATCACCCCGGCGGCCGGGGCCTGCCCGTCGTACATCCCGTCGGCGGCCAGCGGCGCCAGCTCCAGGAACGGCGAGCCCGGATCGAGCAGCGCGTCCACCCGGTCGCGGGGCAGCAGCTTGCCGCGCGCGGTGTGCCGCGCGCGGGCCTTCTCGCCGCCGCCGAGCCGGGCCGCGGCGAGCTTGCCGCGCAGCTCGTCGGCGAGCGCCCGGTGCGCCTGTTCGTTGGCCCGCCAGGCCTCCGACGCGGGGTCGCCCGCGCTCGTCAGCTCCGGTGCCTCGTGCATCGCTGTGGTCCCCTCACCCGTGTGGTCGACGTGGTCCACTGGTTAATGAGCGTTAACCCATCGCCCTCAGGTTAACGAGCGCTAACGTCGCTGTCTAGAATTGTTCTCATGGCCATGCGAACCGACGCCCTCACCCGCCGCGAGCAGATCCTCAAGGAGGCCGCACGCCTGTTCGCCGAACGCGGGTTCCACGGTGTCGGCGTCGACGAGATAGGCGCCGCGGTGGGCATCAGCGGACCCGGTCTGTACCGGCACTTCCCCGGCAAGGACGCGATGCTCGCGGAGCTGCTGGTCGGCATCAGCGGCCGGCTGCTCACCGGAGCGAAGCGGCGCCTGGCGGAGGCGGACGCGGGAGCCGGGCCCGGGGCGGTCCTCGACTCGTTCATCGAGGGACACATCGACTTCGCGCTCGACGACCGGCCCCTCATCACCTTGCACGACCGTGAGCTGGACCGCCTCCGGGACAGCGACCGCAAGCTGGTGCGGCAGTTGCAGCGGCAGTACGTGGAGCTGTGGGTGGAGGTGGTGCGAGAGGTGCATCCGGCGCTGAGTGAGCCTGCGGCGCGGTCCGCCGTGCACTCGGTGTTCGGGTTGCTGAACTCCACTCCGCATCTGGGGCGGCGGGGGGTGCTGCCCGGGCGGGGGGCGACGGCGGAGTTGCTGCATCGGATGGCTCGGGGGGCGTTCGCCTCGGCGGAGTCGCCTGCGGCGGGCTGAGGGGGGCGCCTTCTGTGGGGGTGGGTGCGGTTCGTTCGGCGGGTGCGGGTGCGTTGTGGCCGGGCGCGCAGTTCCCCGCGCCCCTGGGCTGGGCTTCGCCCTGCGCCTGGGGCGCCTTTCGGGTGGGCGGGTGTCGCTTCGTGGGCGGGTGCGGGTGCGTCGTGGCTGGGCGCGCAGTTCCCCGCGCCCCTTGCAGGGGCTGGGCTTCGCCCTCGCCCCTGCCCCTGCCCTGCCCCCTGTCCTCGCCCCTGCCCTCTGGGGTTTCTCGTTGCGTGACGAGGGTTACGGGTTCTGGTCTTTACTGCCTTCGTACTCGCCGGTACGTTTGTGTGAGCAAGCGCTTAGACAGC
The DNA here is from genome assembly GCF_039543625.1 of Streptomyces similanensis. Lineage (NCBI taxonomy): Bacteria > Bacillati > Actinomycetota > Actinomycetes > Kitasatosporales > Streptomycetaceae > Streptomyces > Streptomyces similanensis. Next base: position 109,595 of record NZ_BAABKC010000009.1, read on the forward strand.
CGAGGCATGTGGAGGTGGCGGCGTGCGCCGTACGGTGTTCAACGAGGATCACGAGGCGTTCCGGGAGACCCTTCGCGCCTTCATCGAGGCCGAGGTCGTACCGGTGTACGACGAGTGGTTCGCCGCCGGCCAGGCCCCGCGCGACTTCTACTACAAGCTGGGCGAGCTGGGCATCTTCGGGATCAACGTCCCCGAGGAGTTCGGCGGCGCCGGCATGGACAGCCACAAGTTCGAGGCCGTCCTGTACGAGGAGACCGCCCGCGCGGGCGTCCAGTTCGGCGGCTCCGGCGTGCACGTGCTGCTCGCCCTGCCCTACATCAAGATGCTGGCCACCGACGAGCAGAAGAAGCGGTACCTGCCGAAGTTCGTCACCGGCGAGGAGATGTGGGCCATCGCGATGACCGAGCCGGGCACCGGCTCCGACCTCGCGGGCATGAAGACCACCGCCAAGCTCTCCGCGGACGGCACGCACTACGTCCTCAACGGCGCCAAGACCTTCATCACCGGCGGCGTCCACGCCGACAAGGTCATCGTCTGCGCCCGCACCTCCGCCCCGACCGCCGAGGACCGCCGCTTCGGCATCTCGCTGTTCGCCGTGGACACCAAGTCCGAGGGCTACTCCGTCGGCCGCAAGCTGGACAAGCTGGGCCTGCGCACCTCCGACACCGCCGAACTGGCCTTCGTGGACGTCAAGGTCCCGGTCGAGGACCTGCTCGGCGAGGAGAACAAGGGCTTCTCCTACCTCGGCCACAACCTGGCCTCCGAGCGCTGGGGCATCGCCTTCGGCGCCTACGCCCAGGCCAAGGCCGCCGTCCGGTTCGCCAAGCAGTACGTCCAGGACCGCACCGTCTTCGGCAAGCCGGTCGCGCACTTCCAGAACACCAAGTTCGAGCTGGCCGCCTGCCAGGCCGAAGTGGACGCCGCCGAGGCCGTCGCCGACCGCGCCACCGAGGCGCTGGACGCCGGCGAGCTGACCCCCGCCGAGGCCGCCTCCGCCAAGCTGTTCTGCACCGAGGTCGCCCACCGCGTCATCGACCGCTGCCTCCAGCTGCACGGCGGCTACGGGTACATGAACGAGTACCCGATCGCCCGCCTGTACGCCGACAACCGCGTCAACCGGATCTACGGCGGCACCAGCGAGATCATGAAGTCGATCATCGCCAAGGACATGGGCCTGTAGGCACGTGAGCACGGCACTGGAGTCCCTGCTCGATCTGCTCGACCTGGAGCGGATCGAGCGGGACATCTTCCGCGGGCGCTCCCGCTCCGCCGTCGTGCCCCGCGTGTTCGGCGGCCAGGTCGCGGCCCAGGCCCTGGTCGCCGCCGGGCGCACGGTCCCCGACGACCGGCACGCCCACTCGCTGCACGCCTACTTCCTGCGGCCCGGCGACCCCGGCGCGCCCATCGTCTACACCGTGGACCGCATCCGCGACGGCCGCTCCTTCACCACCCGGCGGGTGGTCGCCGTCCAGCACGGGCAGCCGATCTTCCACCTCTCCGCGTCCTTCCAGACGTACGAGGAGGGCCTGGACCACCAGGCGCCGATGCCGCCCGCCCCGGACCCGGAGACCCTGCCCACCTCCGCCGCACGGCTGCGCTCCTACGGCCACCTCCCGCCCGAGGTGGTGGAACGCTTCCTGGAGACCCGCGAGGCCGTCGACCTGCGCTACGTCGACGAGCCGCCGTACGGGAGGTTCGGCGAGCCGCGCGAGCCGCACTCCCAGGTGTGGTTCCGCACCAACGGCAAACTGGACGACGACCCGCTCCTGCACGTCGTCCTGGCCACCTACGTCTCCGACATGACCCTGCTCGACTCGGTGCTCCTCGCCCACGGGCGCGGCGGCTGGGCCGTCGGGGACGTCGTCGGGGCCTCCCTGGACCACGCCATGTGGTTCCACCGGCCCTTCCGCGCCGACGAATGGCTCCTGTACGACCAGGAGTCGCCCTCGGCGCACGGCGGCCGGGGCCTGGGGCAGGCCCGTATCCACACGCAGGACGGCCGGCTGGCCATCTCAGTGATCCAGGAAGGCGTGGTCCGCGTCCCCCGGGAACACTGAGGGGCATGGCCCACCCACCCGGACAGGACACCCGCCCGGCGCCGGCGGACACCGGCGGCGGCGCATCGACCTTCACGGTGATCGTCGCCGCCCTCGCCAACCTCGGCATCGCGGTGGCCAAGGCCGTCGCGGGCCTGATCAGCGGCTCCAGCGCGATGCTGTCGGAGGCCGCGCACTCGGTCGCCGACACCGTCACCGAGGTGCTGCTGCTCACCGCGCTCAAACGCAGCGGGAAACCCGCCGACGAGGACCATCCCCTCGGCTACGGCCCCGAACGCTACATCTGGGCGCTGCTCGCCGCCGTCGCCACCTTCGTCGGCGGCGCCGTCTTCTCCCTCTACGACGGCGTGCGCACCCTCGTCCGCGGCGAGGACCTGGGCGACCCGCTCGTCTCCTTCCTCGTCCTCGCCGTCGCCTTCCTGCTGGAGGGCTTCTCGCTGCGCACCGGACTGCGCCAGGCGCGCGGCGCGGCCGCCCGGCTGAGGGTGCCCTTCCGGCGCTACTTCCGGCGCACCCCCGACACCGCCGTCAAGGCCGTCGTGATGGAGGACTCCGCCGCCCTGGTCGGGCTGCTGCTGGCGGCCGGCGGCCTGCTCGGCGGCCGGCTCACCGGCTCCGGCGTCTACGACGGCGTCGCCTCCCTGTGCATCGGCGCGCTCCTGCTCTACGTCGCCTGGGTGCTGGGCCGCTCCAACGCCGAACTGCTCATCGGCCGCCCGCTGCCGCGCGCCGCCCGCGAACGCATCCGCGCCCTGCTGGTGGACGTGGAGCACATCGAGGCCGTACTGGAGCTGACCACGCTGGTGCAGGGGCCGGACGCGGCGCTGGTGGCGGCGAAGGTCGACTTCCGGGACGTGTCGAGCGCCGCCCAGATCGAGTGGGCGTGCGAGCGGGCGGAGCAGCGGCTGCGCGAGGAGTTCCCCGTCATCACCCGCGTCTACCTGGACCCGACGCCGGGGTTCGCGCAGCGCCGCGCGGAGGGCCTGCGCCCCCGGCCGTGAGAGGCATTGAGGAGCCGGGAGGGCGCCCGCCGCGGGCCGTCAGGCCAGTCCCGCCCGCTCCAGCAGGTAGGCGGTCATCGGGTCGTAGTAGCGGGGGCTGACCACGTGGTCGTCCAGCGGCACCGCCACCTGCACGGCGCCCTCCGCCTCGGCCAGGAAGAGCGCCGGGTCGTTGCAGTCGGCGTAGCCGACGGAGTCCACGCCCAGCTGGCCCGCGCAGCCCGCCCAGCCGTGGTCGGCGACGACCAGGTCGGGCAGCGGCCGGCCCGCGGAGTCCAGACCGGTCAGGATGGCGCGCATCGGCTCACCGGAATGGGTGTGCCACAGCGTGGCCCCGTGCTCCAGCACCGCCACGTCCGCGAACTGCATGACGTAGCCCTCGTCCGTCTGGAGGCCGTCCGGGATCACCACGATCTCGCAGCCGGCGGCGCGCAGCGCGGCGGCCGTGGCGCGGTGCACGTCCAGCAGGCCGCCGGGGTGGCCGGTGGCGAACAGCACCCGCTGGCCGCCGTCGGCCGCTTTACGCAGCCGCCCCGCCAGCCGCTCCAGGCCGTCCACGGTCAGCTCCGGGTCGATGGTGTCCTGGCCGTGCCGGTACTCCGGGTCGTCGTTGACGCCGACCCGCTCGGCCATCACCGCGAGGACGTCCTGCTCGTCGGTCCAGCGGTCGCCCAGCTCCAGCCCGAGCCAGAAGTTGCGGTCGCCGTTGGCCAGCTTGCGGTAGTGGGAGAGGTTGTTCTCGCGGGGCGTGGCGACGTCCCCGGCGATGCGGGTCCTGACGAGGTGGTCGACGAGTTCGGCGCGGCTGGGTGTCCCGGGTATCGGCATGCCACCCATTGTGATGCAGTGATCCGTATCCGTCGCCGGCGTTCCGGCCGCTGGGACGCGGCTCACGCCGCCGCCGGCCGCCGCGGTCAGCCCCTGCGCAGGGCGAACCACAGCTCCATGCGGGTGTCCGGGTCGTCCAGATCGGCGTCCAGCAGCGCGGCGCAGCGGGCGATGCGCTGGCGGACGGTGTTGCGGTGCACGGCGAGCGCCACCGCGGTGCGGTCCCAGCTGCCGTGCAGGGACAGCCAGGCGCGCAGCGTCTCCGCGAGCGCGGGGGCGGCGGCGAGCGGGGCGAGCAGCGCGCGGGCGTGCGCGTCGGCCTCGGCGGGCGCCACCAGGTCGGCGAGACCGGGACGGGCGCCGCCCCGGCCGTGCCGGACCAGGGCGGCGCGGGTGGCGCGGGCGC
>NZ_BAABKC010000010.1:0-23581 GCF_039543625.1 Streptomyces similanensis
CCGGGGCCCGGCCCGCCGCCGTGCGCCGGCGCCGCGGCCACGCCCGCCGACGGCAGGCCCGCCAGCGGGGCCGGGAACAGCGGCGGCTCCGGCTCCCGCGAGACCGGTCCGGGCAGGTCGAGGCCGGGGTCCTGGGCGAGGATCGCCTGTTGCAGCCGCTGGAGTTCGCGCCCCGGCTCAAGGCCGAGGCCCTCGACGAGCGCGGCGCGGATCCGGGCGTAGACGTTCAGCGCGTCCGCCTGCCGGCCGCAGCGGTACAGGGCCAGCATCAGCTGGCCCGAGGCCCGCTCGCGCAACGGCTCGGCCCGTACGAAGGCGTGGAGGTCGGACAGCACCGACTGGTGGTGGCCGCAGAGGAGTTCGACCTCGGAGCAGTCCTCCATGACATCGAGCCGCTTCTGCTCCAGCGCGGCCAGCTCCGGCCAGTCGGTGCCGGACTCGGCGAGATCCGCGAGCGCGGGCCCGCGCCACAGGCCCAGCGCCTCGCGCAGCGCGCTGCGGGCCCCGGCGGCGTCCCGGTTCCTGAGGGCGGCCCGGCCCCGGTCGGCCAGCCGCTCGAACCGCATCAGGTCCACCCGCTCCGGCTCCACCCGCATCACGTAGCCGGGCGCCTGGGTCAGCAGGCGGGGCTGCGCCTGGCCAGGACCGGCGAGGGTGCGCCGCAGCCGCCAGATCGCGTTCTGGAGGATCTTGCGGGCCGTGCCCGGCACCGGGTCGGCCGGCCACATCGCGGACAACAGCCGCCGGGTGGGCACGACTTCACCCGTGTGCAGCAGCAGGTAGGCCAGCGCCGCGCGCTGCCTGGTGCCCCCGAGCGGCACCAGACCCGCCGCGCCCTCCACCTCGAGTGGCCCGAGCAGACGAAACTCCATGACGTTCCCCCCAGTTTCCTCCGCGACCCGGTCGTGGTCCGATCCAGGTCGAACGTGCCGAACGGGTGTGCTCCCGGAAAGGACGGTAACGTACCGGCAAAGGACGGTAACGTACCGAATAGGTGAACGACCATTACCTGGCGCGGCCGGACGCGGCCGGGCGCGGGCGGGCGCGGACGGGCGCGGACGGGGTCGCCGCGGGGCCGGGGCCGGGGCCGTCAGCCGGCCGAGGCTCCCGCCAGCCGGTCGCCGGCGCCCTCGCGCAGCAGCCGGCACACGTCCCGCAGCCCCGCCTCCAGCCGGCCGATCTCCTCGTCGGAGACGTGCACGGACGGCTCGAAGCGCAGGGTGTTCACGGCACTGGCGGTCGGGAAGGTGCGCACCCGGTGGGCGTGCAGCAGGTGCCCGGCCAGGAAGTAGCCGAACAGTCCGCCGGCCGCCAGCGCGCGCACCGACTCCGACGCCGAGCCGCCCTGGTCGCGGAACTCCAGACCGAGCATCAGACCCTGGCCGCGTACGTCACCGACCAGGTCGGGGAAGTCGTCGCGGACGGCCTCCAGCGCCGTGCGCAGGGCCGCGCCGCGCTCCTCGGCCCGGCGGTAGGCGGCGCCGCCGTCCGCCTCCAGCAGTTCCAGCACCTTCAGCGCGATCGTGCAGGAGAAGCTGTCCTTGGCGAACGTCGAGCTGTGCACGATCTCGAACTCCTGCCGGTAGCGCGCCCGGCGCACCAGCATCACCGACGTCTTGGCCAGGCCGCCGCCCAGTGTCTTGGCCAGCGTGTAGTAGTCGCCGCGCAGCCCCGCCCGCGAGGACGCGAGCAGCCTGCCGGTGCGGCCCATGCCGCTCTGGATCTCGTCGACGACGACGGGACAGTCGATCTCCGCGCAGAACCGCTGGATCGCCCCGGCGAACTCGGCGTCCAGCACCCGGATGCCGCCCTCGCCCTGGATCGGCTCGACGAGGAAGGCGCAGAACACCGGGAACTCCCGCTCCACCACGTCCACCTGGTCGCCGCTCACCTCCAGCACGTGCAGCACGCCCCGTTCCCGCGCGTGGATCTCCTTGAGCGCCTCCGGCCGGTCCGGCGGCACGAACCGGGCCTGCGCGCCCAGCGCCCGGAACGGGGTGCGGTACGACTCGTTGTGGGTGAGCTGGACGCTCAGCCCGAGCTTGCCGTGGAAGCCGCCCTCCAGGGCCAGGAACAGCGGCGGCCGGTCCAGGTGGGCGGCGTTCTCCGCGGCCAGGCGGGCGGTCAGCTGCTCCAGCGCGTCGGTGGACGGGGCGCCGGCGTCGATCCCGAACCGGCGGCGCACGCGGCCCGGGACCTGGGCCCGGCCCTGTGCGACGGCGTCCCGCGCCGCCTCGGCCGCGTCCTTGGCCGCGGACCGCAGCGCGGCGATCCGCAGCCCCCGGTCCAGCTCCGCGTGCTTGAGCGCGGCCTCGACGGCCTCCGCTCCGCTGTTGGCGAAGATCGCGAAGTACGGCTCATCGGTGCCGAGTTCGCGCCCCACGATCCGGTTCAGCTCGGCCGCCAGCCGGTTGGCGTAGGGGTGGCGGGAGAACTGGGCGTGCACGGGCGTGCCCGCCGCCAGCAGCTCCTGGGCGCAGGCCACGAGGTCCGGGTGGTTGTGGCCGAGCAGCACCGAGCCGTAGCCGCCGGCGAAGTCGGCGACCGCGATCTCCTCGTCCCCCTCGCCGCGCCGGTACAGCGTGTTGCCCTCGGCGCGCACGTACTCGACGGCCAGGCCCGCCATGCCCAGCACCTGGCGCAGATACGGCTCGGCCAGCTCGGGTCCGTCGGTGACGGAGTTCTTGGTGTCCATGCCCTCAGACTGCGCCGGTCCGGTCAGCGTCCGGTCATCGGCGGCTCTTCTCCGCCCATTACCACGAGTACGCGCCTCCCGGGAACGCGCGATTACCGGCGGATGGGGGTACGGCGGGAAAGCGGCGGTACGTTGACGAGCGCGGGCCCTGGTGCGCCGACGGCAGGGCCTCGAAGCGCGCCGCGAAAAAAGAACCAGAGACGCCAGAGACGCCAGAGAAAATCAGTTGAATCAGTTGAATCGGTTGAAATCAGGGAATTCGGAGAATGGAGAACACGGAATGAATTCCGCGCCCGCCGACCTCGACCCCCGATCCGTCTGCCCGCCCGCGCACGACGAGGTGACCCCCGCCGTGCTGCGCACGGTCATGTCGCGCTTCGCCACCGGCGTCACCGTCATCACGGTGGGCGGGACGCAGCTGCACGCCATGACCGCCAACGCCTTCAGCTCCGTCTCGCTCCAACCGCCCTCGGTGCTGTGCAGCGTGGGCCACAGCGCGGTCATGCACGGGGCGCTGACCTCGGCGGGACGGTTCGCCGTCAACATCCTCGGCGCCGGTCAGGAGGCGCTGGCCCGGCACTTCGCCGACAAGGACCGGACGCTGGGCGCCGCCCAGTTCGAGGGTGTGCCCTGGACGCCGGGCCGGCACACGGACGCCCCCCTGCTCGGCGGCTCGCTCGCCTGGCTGGAGTGCGAACTGACGGCCGCGCACGCTTTCGGCGATCACACCGTCTTCATAGGCACTGTGGTGGGCGCCGGCCAGATCGCCGAGGGCAGCGGACTGCTGTTCGTCGACGGCCGTTTCGCCCGGACGGAGACCGGCGCCGCGTGACGCCGGCGGGCCGGAAGGCGTTTCCCCGCTGCCGCGCGCGAGGAGGATGACCGCGCGATGACCCGCCCGTGACCCGGTGATGCCGCGACCGTGAGGCGTTCGTTCTCCGCCCTTGCTTTGATGGCGCGGCACCATCCGAAACGTTCCCGAAACGGAGTCTCCATGACGGACAAGGACCGTTCACCGGTGACCGTCATCGGCCTCGGGCTGATGGGCCAGGCGCTGGCCGCCGCGTTCCTGAAGGGCGGACACCCGACCACCGTGTGGAACCGGTCGGCGGGCAAGGCGGACGACCTGGTCCGGCGGGGCGCGGTGCTCGCCGCCACCCCGGCCGACGCGGTGACGGCCGCCGAACTGATCGTCGTCTGCGTGTCGGACGACGACGCCCTGCACGCGGTGCTCGACCCCGAGACCGACCGGCTGGCCGGCCGGGTCGTGGCCAACCTGACCTCCGGCTCCTCGGACCAGGCCCGGGCCAACGCCGCCTGGTCCCGGGACGCCGGCTTCGACTACCTCGACGGCGCGATCATGACCGTGCCGGCCGGAGTCGGCGCGCCCGACGCGGTGATCTTCCACGCCGGGTCCGAGCCGGCCTACCGGCGGCACGCGGAGACGCTGTCCCTGCTCGGCGGGGGCACCACCCACCTCGGCGAGGACCACGGCCTCGCGCCGCTGTACGACGTGGCGCTGCTCGGCGTGATGTGGGGGACGCTCAACAGCTTCCTCCAGGGCGCCGCGCTGCTGGCCACCGCGGACGTCAAGGCGTCGGAGTTCCTGCCCTGGGCGACCAAGTGGGTGGACGCCGTCAAGCTGTTCGCCACGGACTACGCCGGTCAGATCGACGCCGGCGACGGGGCCTACCCGGCCCGGGACGCCACCATGGAGGTGCACTTCGGCGCGCTCCAGCACCTGGTGCACGAGAGCGAGTCGCTGGGCGTCAACGCCGACCTGCCGCACTTCGTCAAGGGTCTGATGGAGCGCACCATCGCCGCCGGCTTCGGCGGCAACAGCTACGCGAGCGTGATCGAGCTCCTGCGCACCCCGGAGAAGGAGCGCGAGCGGCCGTAGCCGCGCGCACGGCGACGGGCCCGGACCACGAGGCGGTGGTCCGGGCCCGTCGCCGTGTCCAGGCGCTCCGCCGTGCCCCGCACCGGGCACGGCGGAGCGGCGGGCCCGATCCGGCCCGCCGGGCGGGGGCCGCCGCACCGGCCCCCGCCCCGCTTCCCTCCGGCCCCGGGGGGGGCCGGAAGGGCCGGAAGGGGAGGGGAGGGCAGGTCAGAGGAAGTAGGTGCCGGGCTCCAGGCCCATCAGCACCCGGCCCTGCACCTCCAGGTTCGCGCCCAGCTGGACCAGGGCGTGCAGCGAGAAGCCCTGGATGTCCCGGTGGAAGCGCTGGAGGTCCACGTCGGCGCGGATCACCGAGCCGCCGCTGGCCGCGAACAGCAGCTCCACGGCCTCCTTGGCCAGCTGACCCGCGTACGCGGTGCGGCCGCGGATGACGGCCTTCTCCTCGTCGGTGGGCTGCTCGCCCGCGTCGGCCCGCCGCTGGAGCACTTCGAGCCAGCGCTCGGACAGCGCACGGGCCGCCTCGATCTTGTTCGCCGCCACGGCCAGCTGCTGCTGGGTGACCGGGTGCAGACGCTGGTCGGTCCAGTCCGTGTAGGTGATGCCGCGGCCGGGCAGCCGCTCCAGGAACAGGTCGTAGGCGCCCTGCGAGATGCCGATGAGCGCGGCGGCGACGCTGGAGAGGATGTAGCCGAGCAGACCGTAGTTGCGGCCCGTCGCCCCGGTGTTGGAACGGTTCCCGGTGGCGCTGACCATCGCCTCCTCCAGCAGCACCGTGCGGTGCGCCGGGACGAACAGGTCCTCGGCGCTCACCGTGCAGCTGCCGGTGCCCGCGCCGGAGGAGACGTGCCAGTCGTCGGCCACGCTCAGCTCGGCGGTGGGCACCAGCGCGACCAGTTCCTGGTGCGACCCGTCCGGCAGCTCCACCTCGGCGGCCAGCAGATCCCAGTCCGCGCCGCGTACACCGGAGTTGAAGCGCCAGGTGCCGGACAGCCGGTAGCCGCCGTCGACCGGGCGCAGCGTCCCGCCGGGCGCGAACACGATCGACACCCGGGTGGAGCCGGAGGCGAAGACCTCCTCCTGGGCCCGGTCGGGGTAGAGGCTGACGCACCAGGTGCTGGTCAGCCACACCATGCTCAGCCAGCCGGTGGACGGGCAGCCGCGGGCGACCTCGGAGACCACCCGCGCCTGCTGGGCCGCGTCCAGGTCGAGGCCGCCGTACTTCCTGGGCACCGCGGCGCGGAAGACCCCGGCCTTCTCCAGCAGCTGGACGTTCTCCTCGACGATCCAGCGGCGCTGCTCGCTCTCCTGCCCGTTGCGTCGCAGGGCCGGCACGGCGGCGCGTACCCCGTCGAGGACGGAGACGAGTTCTTCTTCGGTGGCCATGGGTGTCTTTCTCCTCGTCGCACGGGTTGGGAAAAACTGCTCGTTCACGCTAGGCGTTCGCATTCCCCGGCCGGGAAATACCTGGTCTTTCTCCGGTCATCGCGCACGGCACGCACGGCGGAAATGCCGATGACCGGTCCACGGGCCGGCCGATTCCTCACCGATTACCGGGCGATGACAGGGCGCTGACCGGGAGGTGGGCACCGGGGACCGGGCCGCCCTCGACGAGGAACTGTGCGCGCCGGCCGGCGGACGGCTCCTCCTCACACCGGCGCCGGGGTGGCGGCGGACGACGGCGTGCCCCCGGACCCGGCGGTCCGGGGGCACGGCGCGTCAGGAGGCCGACTGCTCCGCGACCAGACCCGTGGCGGCCACCGGGCGGTCGATGGCCATCAGCCACCGGCCGTCCGCACCGCGCCGGAGGACGTCCGTGCACACACCCTCCAGGTGCACGGGCTCGCCGTTCTCGCCGGTGGTGTCGATGCTGTACTTCACCCCCACCAAGGCGACGTCGCCCGCCACATAGGAGTGGGTGACCTCGGCCTTGAGGGCGGGCTTGGCGGCCAGGAACTCCTTGAAGAACGCCAGCCGGTCGGCGCCGGTGAGCGGCCGGCCGGAGAAGTTGGAGATCGCGTCCTGCCGGTACAGGCTGTCGAACAGCGTCCCGTCACCGGAGTTGAACGCCTGGAGGAAGATCTCGTTCTGGGTCCAGGTGTCGTCGGTCAGGTCGGGGTGCGCGGGATCGAAGTCGGTGCTGAAGTCGAAGGCCATGGTGGACCGGCCCGCCTCTCTGTGATCGTGACTGCGAGGGACTGCAACGGGACTGCGGGGAAACTGCGAGCGGCGCTCCGCCGGGCCGGGAACGCGGGGACGGCCCGGCGGCGGTCGGGCCCGGCACCTACTCCTGGCCGTACGGGTCGTCGACGGCGTAGCGCCAGACGCCGTCCTCGCCGCGCCGCAGGACGTCCACGCCGGTGCCGGTCAGCCGCTCCGGCTCGCCGTCCTCGTCGACGGTGTCGATGACCCAGTCGACGATCAGCAGCGCCGTGTCGCCGGTGACGAAGGCCTGCCGGGTCTCGGTGCTGATCTTCGGGCTGCTCGCGAGGAACTCCCGCTGGTAGTCGCGGCGGGCCTGCCCGGTGAGCGGCTGCCCCGGCTCCCAGACGGCGACCGCCTCGTCCGTGTAGAACGCGTCCAGGGCCTCGAAGTCGCCGGCGTTGAATGCCTCGACGTATTGCGCGTTGTGGATTTTGAGGTCTTCCAGCAGCTGGGACATGGGAAGAGTCGACCTGCCTTCTCGGTAGTCGGCGTCCGGGAATTTCCGTTACGGAAACTATTCGGTGCCGTTCCGCGAACCGACCATCGACCGGTAATCACCTGGCCACCGCGGAAACGGAATTACTCCTTCGAGGTCGATCGCTGAAGTCCGGGAGAGAATCCTCTGCCTACGATCGGCTCGCGAGTTGCGCCAACCCTTTGGTCTCCCGGCAGTTCTCGGCAATTCGGTCGGAAAGGCAGTCGAGCAGCGATGACGAATCAGCACCAGTTCGAATCCCCGGTGACGCGCGGCGGCGAGCAGGAGGCGATCGCGGTCGTCGGACTGTCCTGCCGGCTGCCGGGCGCCGACGGTCCCGAGGCATTCTGGGAGCTGCTGCGCACCGGGACGGAGGCCATCACCCCGGTGCCCGAGGGCCGTTGGGAGTCCGCCACCGGCGAAGGCGCCCCCGAGGAGACCGTGCCCGGCATGCGCCGCGGCGGCTTCCTGGAGAGCGTCGACACCTTCGACGCCGCCTTCTTCGGCATCGCCCCGCGCGAGGCCGCCACCATGGACCCCCAGCAGCGGCTCGTGCTCGAACTCGCCTGGGAGGCGCTGGAGCACGCCGGCATCGTGCCCGCCGCGCTGCGCGGCAGCCGCACCGCCGTCTACGTCGGCACCCTGCGCGACGACTACGCCGCCCTGCTCTACCAGCACGGCGCCGCCGCCGTCACCCAGCACACCATGGCCGGGGTCAACCGCGGCGTCATCGCCAACCGGGTCTCCTACCACCTCGGGCTGCACGGCCCGAGCCTCACCGTGGACTCCGCCCAGTCCTCCTCCCTGGTCGCCGTCCACCTCGCCTGCGAGTCGCTGCGCACCGGCGAGGCCGACGCCGCGCTCGTCGCCGGCGTCAACCTCAACATCCTCGCCGAGGGAGCCGTCACCGAGGAACGGTTCGGCGGACTGTCCCCGGACGGCACCACCTACGCCTTCGACGCCCGCGCCAACGGCTTCGTCCGCGGCGAGGGCGGCGCCGCCGTCGTCCTCAAGCCGCTCTCCCGCGCCCTCGCCGACGGCGACACCGTCCTCGCCGTCCTGCGCGGCAGCGCCGTCAACAACGACGGCTCGACCCCCGGTCTCACCGTGCCCGGCCGGGCCACCCAGGAGCAGGTGCTGCGCGAGGCGTACGAGCGGGCCGGCGTCGACCCCGCCGAGGTGCAGTACGTCGAACTGCACGGCACCGGCACCCCGGTCGGCGACCCGATCGAGGCCGCCGCGCTCGGTGCGGTCCTCGGCCGGGGCCGCGACGGCCGACAGCCCCTGCGGGTCGGCTCGGTGAAGACCAACATCGGCCACCTGGAGGGCGCGGCCGGTCTCGCCGGGCTGGTCAAGACCGTGCTCGCGGTCAGCCGCCGCAGCCTGCCGCCCAGCCTCAACTTCCAGCACCCGCACCCCGCCGTCCCGCTCGCCGACCTCGGCCTGGCCGTCCAGCGCGCGCTCACCGACTGGCCGGACCCCGAAGCGCCGCTGGTCGCCGGCGTCTCCTCGTTCGGCATGGGCGGCACCAACGCCCACGTCGTCGTACAGGAGGGCCCGCGTCCGGGCATCGCGGGCAGGACACCCGCCGCGCCCGCCGCCGCGGACACCCCGGCCGAGCCGTCCGCCACCCCCGTCCCCGCCGCACACGGTGCCCCCCTGCTGCCCTGGGTGCTCTCCGCGCGTACACCCCAGGCCCTGCGGGAGCAGGCCGTCCGGCTGCGCGACGTCCTCGGCGGCGCACCGGCCCCCGACCCCGTGGACATCGGCTGGTCGCTGGCCGCCACCCGCACCGTCTTCACGCACCGCGCCGTCGTCCTCGCCGACGACCGCGCCACCCTGCCCGCCGCACTCGACGCGCTCGCCGCCGGCGACCCCGCCGCCCAGGTCGTCACCGGAGTGGCCCGGCCGGGCCGCACCGCGCTGCTGTTCACCGGCCAGGGCGCACAGCGCCTCGGCATGGGCCGCGAACTGCGCGCCGCCTTCCCCGTGTTCGCCGCCGCCTTCGCCGAGGTGTGCGCCGCCCTCGACCCGCTGCTCGACCGGCCGCTCACCGAGGTCGTCGACTCCGGCGAGGGCCTGGACGACACCGGGTACACCCAGCCCGCGCTGTTCGCCGTCGAAGTCGCCCTGCACCGGCTGGTGACCTCCTGGGGGGTGCGCGCCGACCTGGTCGCCGGCCACTCCATCGGCGAGATCGCCGCCGCGCACGTCGCCGGAGTCCTGTCGCTGGCCGACGCCGCCCGCCTCGTCGCCGCCCGCGGCCGGCTGATGCGGGCCCTGCCCGGCGGCGGCGCCATGGTCGCCGTGCAGGCCGCCGAGGACGAGGTGCTGCCGCTGCTCGCGGGTCTGGCGGACGAGGTCGCCGTCGCCGCCGTCAACGGACCCCGCTCCGTGGTGCTGTCCGGCGCCGAGGAGCACGTCGCCCTGGTCGCCGCCCGGCTCGCCGCCGAGGGCCGCAGGACGCGCGCGCTGACCGTCTCGCACGCCTTCCACTCACCGCTGATGGCGCCCATGCTGGAGGAGTTCCGGTCGGTCGTCGGGGACCTCGTCCTGCACGAGCCGCGCATCGACGCCGTGTCCACCGTGACCGGCGAGCCGGTCGCGCCCGGCCAGTGGACCGACCCCGAGTACTGGGTGCGGCAGGTCCGCCGCCCGGTGCGCTACCTCGACGCCGTCCGCGCCCTGGCGGCCGAGGGCGCCGTCACCCTGCTGGAACTCGGCCCCGACGCCGTCTGCGCGACCATGGCCGCCGACTGCCTGCCGGACACGGACGCCGTCGCGCCGCTGGCCGCGCTGCGGGCCGGAAAGCCCGAGCCGCAGACCCTGCTCAGGGCGCTCGCCACCGCCTTCGCACGCGGCGCGGACGTCGACTGGGCGGCGATCCACGCGGGCGCCGGCGGACGCCGCGTCGCCCTGCCCACCTACCCCTTCCAGCGTGAGCGCCACTGGATCGGCGGCACCGCCCGCGCCGCCGCGCTGCCCGAGCCGGTCGGGCCGGCCGTCGCCCAGCCCCGCCCGGGCCGCCCGCAGGCCCGGCGGGTCCCGGCCGGGGCCGGCGCCACGGCCCTCGTCCTGGACCGGATCGCCGCCGTCCTGGAGTATCCCGAGGACCGCCGCGTCGAGATCCACAGCACCTTCAAAGACCTCGGCTTCGACTCGCTGATGTCGGTCGAGCTGCGCGACGCGCTGTCCACCGCCACCGGACTGCCCCTGCCCGGCGGGCTGCTGTTCGACCACCCCACCCCGGCCGCCCTCGTCGCCCACCTCGACACCCTGCTGGCCGGGGACGGCCCGCAGGACGACGACCTCGCCCCCGCACCGGACGCCGACGAGCCGATCGCGATCGTCGGCATGGCCTGCCGCTACCCCGGCGGGATCGGCTCGCCGGAGGACCTGTGGCGGCTGGTGGCCGAGGGCGGCGACGCCGTCTCCGGCTTCCCGACGGACCGCGGCTGGGAGTACGGGCCGCACGACGAGGACGCCTCGGCGGACGGTCGCGGCAGCGTGCGCGAGGGCGGATTCCTGCACGACGCGCCCCTCTTCGACCACGAGTTCTTCGGCATCTCGCCCCGCGAGGCCCTCGCCATGGACCCGCAGCAGCGGCTGCTGCTGGAGACCGCCTGGGAGGCGGTGGAGCGGGCCGGTCTGGACGCCGCCGCGCTCAAGGGCAGCCGTACCGGCGTCTTCGTCGGCGCCACCGCCCTGGAGTACGGGCCCCGCATGCACGAGGCCCAGGACGCCGTCGAGGGCCATGTGCTCACCGGCACGACGCCCAGCGTGCTGTCCGGCCGGATCGCCTACCACCTCGGCCTGATCGGCCCCGCCGTCACCGTCGACACCGCCTGCTCCTCGTCCCTGGTCGCCCTGCACCTGGCCATACGTTCGCTGCGCTCGGGCGAGACCACCCTCGCCCTGGCGGGTGGCGCGACCGTCATGTCCTCGCCCGGCATGTTCGCCGAGTTCTCCCGGCAGCGCGGTCTGGCGCCCGACGGCCGGATCAAGGCCTTCGCCGCAGGAGCCGACGGCACCTCCTGGGCAGAGGGTGTGGGGTTGCTGGTGGTGGAGCGGTTGTCGGACGCGCTGCGCAATGGCCATCGGGTGTGGGCGGTGGTGCGGGGGAGTGCGGTGAATCAGGACGGGGCGAGCAACGGTCTGACGGCGCCGAACGGTCCGTCGCAGGAGCGGGTGATCCGGCAGGCGTTGGCGGACGCGGGGTTGGTCGCGGCGGATGTGGACGTGGTGGAGGCGCACGGTACGGGGACCCGGCTCGGGGATCCGATCGAGGCGCAGGCGCTGCTGGCGACGTACGGCCAGGAGCGTGAACGACCGGTGTATCTTGGGTCGTTGAAGTCGAACATCGGGCATGCGCAGGCGGCGGCCGGTGTGGGCGGGGTCATCAAGATGGTGCAGGCGATGCGGCACGGGGTCATGCCGCGGACGTTGCACGTGGATGAGCCGTCGCCGCACGTGGACTGGTCGGCCGGTGCGGTGGAGCTGCTGACCGAGGAGCGGGAGTGGGCGCGTGCGGACCGGCCGCGCCGGGCGGGTGTGTCGTCCTTCGGGATCAGCGGCACCAACGCCCACGTCATCGTGGAAGAACCCACACCCGAACCCTCACCCACACGCACACTCATACCCGCACCCGAGGCTGACACCGCAGGCGAGAAACCCGCACCCGGCACCGCGACCCCACGCCGAGCGCCCGCCGCCTCCGTCGGACCGTGGCTGCTGTCCGCGCACAGCCCGGAGGCTCTCGCCGCCCAGGCCGCGCGGCTGCGCGCCTTCGCCGACGCCTCGGACGTCGCGTCCGCCGACATCGGCTGGTCCCTCGCCGCCACCCGTACCGCCCTGTCCGAACGGGCCGTCGTAACCGGCAGCACCCCCGAGGACCTGCTGACCGCGCTGGACGCGCTCGCCGCGGGCGACCCGGCGCCCTCGGTGGTCACCGGCAGCGCCGTGGGGGCAGGCCGCACCGCGTTCCTGTTCACCGGGCAGGGCGCCCAGCGCCTCGGCATGGGCCGCGAACTGTACGCCGCTTCCGAGGTGTTCGCCGCCGCCCTGGACGAGGTGTGCGCGGCCCTCGACGCACACCTGGAACACCCCCTGCGAGACGTGGTGTTCGCCGCCGAGGACAGCCCCCTGGCCGAGCTGCTGCACCGCACCGCCTACACCCAGCCCGCGCTGTTCGTCGTCGGGACCGCGCTGTCCCGGCTGGCGGAGCACCACGGCCTGGTGCCCGACCTGCTGGCCGGCCACTCGATCGGCGAGGTCACCGCCGCCCACCTGGCGGGGGTGCTGACCCTGCCCGACGCCGCCCGGCTGGTCGCCGCGCGCGGCCGGCTCATGCAGTCCGCCCGGGACGGCGGCGCCATGGCCGCCATCGAGGCGGAGGAGAGCGAACTCGCCGCCGAACTCGTCGCGCTGGACGGTCGCGTGGCGCTCGCCGCGGTCAACGGCCCCGCCTCCGTGGTCGTCTCGGGAGACGACGACGCCGTACGCGAACTCGCCGACCGCTGGCGGGAGAAGGGCCGCCGCACCCGTGTCCTCCAGGTCAGCCACGCCTTCCACTCGCCGCACATGGACGACGTGCTCGACGAGTTCAGGTCGGTCGTCGGTGAACTCACCCTCCACGCACCGCGCGTCCCGCTCGTCTCCACCGTCACCGGTGACCTCGCCACCGCCGAGGAGCTGACCTCGCCCGGCTACTGGGCGGAGCAGATCCGCCGGCCGGTCCGTTTCCTGGACGCCGTGCGCACCCTCGCCCGCCAGGGCGCGACCGTGTTCGTGGAGGCCGGCCCCGACCCCGTGCTGAGCGCCCTCACCCGCTCCGCGCTCGGCGACACGGCGACGGCCGTACCGCTGTTGCGGGCGGGACACCCCGAACCGGATACCCTCACCGGCGCGCTGGCCCGGGCCTGGGCGCACGGCGCTCCGCTGGACGGCGCCTCCTTCCACCCCGGCGGCCGGCCCGCCGACCTGCCCACCTACCCCTTCCAGCGCAGCCGCTTCTGGCTGGCGCCCGAGGCCCCGGCCAACGCCCGCGCCCAGGGCCTGGACCCGGCCGGACACCCGCTGCTGCACACCGTGGTCGACCTGGCCGGGCGCGAGGACCTGCTGCTGACCGGCAGGTTCTCCACGGACAGCCACCCGTGGCTGGCGGACCACGCGATCGGCGGCACCGTCCTGGCGCCCGCCACCGCCTTCCTCGAACTGGCCCTCGCCGCGGCCGGCCACGCCGGACTCGACCGGGTCGGCGAACTCACCCTGCAAGCACCGCTGGTGCTCACCGAGCACACCCCGGTACGCGTCCAGGTCGCCGTCGGAGCGCCCGAGCCGTCCGGCGAGCGCACCTTCACCGTCCACGCCCGCCCCGAGAACGCGGCCGACCCGACGGAGTGGACCCGGCACGCCTCCGGCGTCCTCGGCGGCGCCCCGGCCGCCCCGGACGCCGAAACCGCCGTACCGGCCGCCTGGCCGCCCGCCGACGCGACCGCCGAGCCCCTCGACGGCGTCTACGACCGGCTGTCCGACCTCGGCTACGCGTACGGCCCGGCGTTCCAGGGCCTGACCGCGCTGTGGCGCGCCGGCGACGACCTGTACGCCGAGGTCGCCCTGCCCGAGGACCAGCACGCCGCCGCCGGACGCTTCGGCCTGCACCCGGCCCTGTGCGACGCGCTGCTGCACCCGGTCGTCCTGCACGCCGGCGAGGGCCGGGAGGCCGACGGGATCAGACTGCCGTTCGCCTGGACCGGCACCCGCCTGCACGCCACCGGCGCCACCACGCTGCGCGTCCGCGTCACCGCGACCGGCGCCGACGGCTACGCGCTCACCGCCGTCGACCCGGCCGGCCGCCCGGTGCTCTCGCTGGAGGCCCTGTCCCTGCGGCCCATCACCGCCGACCGGCTCGCCTCCGCCGCCCGCCGCCCCGACACCCCCTACGACGTGGTGTGGACGCCGGTCGCCGCGCCGCCGCCCGCCGCTGTGAGGATCGCCGAGGCGACCGACGGCGGCGAACTGCCGCAGGCGGACGTCGTCCTGGTACGGCCCGACCGGCTCACCACCACCGACCCCCGAGCCACCACCGACTCCGAGGCGACCACCGACCCCCGAGCCACCACCGGCCCTCAGGCGACCACCGACCCCCAGGACACCGCCCTGCCCGCTGCCGCGCACGGCACGGCCGCCGCGTTCCTGCACCTGCTCCAGCGGTTCCTGGCCGACCCGCGCCTGGAGGAGTCCCGCCTGCTCGTCGTCACACGCGGCGCGGTCGCCGCCGTACCGGGCGAGGACGTGCCGTCCCTGGCCGCCGCGCCCGTATGGGGGCTGGCGCGCTCCGCGCAGTCCGAGCACCCGGGCCGCATCGTGCTCCTGGACAGCGACACCGACCTGCCGTCCGGCGACACCACCTGGCCCGCCGTGGCACTCGCCGCGGACGAACCCCAACTCGCCCTGCGCGCCGGGGCGCTGAGCGCACCGCGCCTGGTGCGCGCCGAACCCGGCACCGCGGTGCCGCAGCGCCCGTTCGGCGACGGCGCAGTCCTGGTCACCGGCGGCACCGGCGGGCTCGGCGCCCTGTTCGCCCGGCACCTGGTGGCCGAGCACGGGGTGCGGGACCTGGTGCTGGTGAGCCGGCGCGGTGCGGCGGCGCCGGGCGCCGCCGCGCTGTCCGCTGAACTGGCCGACGCGGGCGCGTCCGTGACCGTGGAGGCGTGCGACGTGGCGGACCGGGAGCAGGTGGCCGCGCTGGTCGGCCGGGTCGGGCAGCGGCTGTCGGCGGTGGTGCACACCGCGGGCGTGCTCGACGACGCGACGGTGGAGTCGCTGACGCCGGAGCGGCTGGAGGCGGTGCTGCGGCCCAAGGCGGACGCCGCCTGGCACCTGCACGACCTAACCCGCGACCTCGGCCTGACCGCCTTCGTCGCCTTCTCCTCGGTCTCCGGCCTGCTCGGCACGGCCGGCCAGGGCAACTACGCCGCCGCCAACGCCTTCCTCGACGCCCTCGCCGCCCACCGCCGCGCCCACGGCCTGCCCGCGCTCTCCCTGGCCTGGGGCCTGTGGGACGCCACCCACGGCATGGGCGCCGGCCTCACCGAGGCCGATCTCGCCCGCTGGGCCCGGGCCGGCCTCCCGCCGCTGCGCCCCGAACAGGGCCTCGCCCTGTTCGACGCCGCGCTCGCCGGGGACCACGCCCTGCGAGTCCCCGCCGCCGTCGACCTGTCCGCCCTGCGCGCCGCCGCCGCCGAACCGGCGGCCCTGTTGCGCGGCCTGGTGCGCGCCCGGACCCGGCGCACCGCCGCGGCGGCCGCGCCCGGCGACGGCGGCGACTGGGCCGCGCGCACGGCCGCGCTCCCCGCCGACCAGCGCCGCGAGACCGTCCTCGACCTGGTCCGCGGCACCGTCGCCGGCGTCCTGGGCCACACCGACCCGCACCGGCTCGACCCCCGGCGCGCCCTCAAGGAGATCGGGCTCGACTCCCTGGCCGCCGTGGAACTGCGCAACCGGCTCACCACGGCCACCGGGATGCGGCTGCCCGCCACGGTCGTCTTCGACCACCCCTCCACCCAGGCCCTCGCGGACCTGCTGCTCAACCGGCTCCCCGGTACCTCCGCCACCGCCACGCCCGCCGTGCGCCGCCCGGCCCGCGCCGCCGCGGACTTCGCCGAGCCGATCGCGATCGTCGGCATGGCCTGCCGCTTCCCCGGCGGAGTGGCCTCCCCGGACGACCTGTGGCGGCTGGTGGCCGACGGCGCGGACGGCGTGTCCGCGTTCCCGGACAACCGCGGCTGGGACCTGGACGCCCTGTACGACCCCGACCCCGAGCGCACCGGCGCCTCCTACGTGCGCCACGGCGGGTTCCTGCACGACGCGGATCTGTTCGACCGCGAGTTCTTCGGGATCTCGCCTCGCGAGGCGACCGCGATGGACCCCCAGCACCGGCTGCTGCTGGAGACCGCCTGGGAGAGCATCGAGAGCGCGGGGATCGACCCGACCGCGCTGCACGGCTCCGCCACCGGCGTGTTCGTCGGCGCGATGTACGACGACTACGTGTCCCGGCTGCCCGCCAGCCCCGAGGAGTACGAGGGCTTCCTGCTCGCCGGCAACCTCTCCAGCGTCGTGTCGGGCCGGCTGTCGTACACCTACGGCTTCGAGGGCCCC
This sequence comes from Streptomyces similanensis, assembly GCF_039543625.1. Taxonomy (NCBI): domain Bacteria; kingdom Bacillati; phylum Actinomycetota; class Actinomycetes; order Kitasatosporales; family Streptomycetaceae; genus Streptomyces; species Streptomyces similanensis. The sequence goes on from NZ_BAABKC010000010.1 coordinate 16,432, forward strand.
GCGGTCACCGTCGACACGGCCTGCTCCTCGTCCCTGGTCGCCCTGCACCTCGCGGCGAACGCCCTGCGCAACGGCGAGTGCGACCTCGCCCTGGCCGGCGGGGTCACCGTGATGGCCGGACCGCACGTGTTCGTCGAGTTCTCCCGGCAGCGCGGTCTGGCGCCCGACGGGCGGATCAAGTCGTTCGCGGCGGGGGCCGACGGCACCTCCTGGTCGGAGGGTGTGGGGTTGCTGGTGGTGGAGCGCTTGTCGGACGCGCGGCGCAACGGACATCGGGTGCTCGCCGTGGTGCGGGGCAGTGCCGTGAATCAGGATGGAGCGAGCAACGGTCTGACGGCGCCGAACGGTCCGTCGCAGGAGCGGGTGATCCGGCAGGCGTTGGCTGATGCCCGGTTGTCGGCGGCGGACGTGGACGTGGTGGAGGCGCACGGTACGGGGACCCGGCTGGGGGATCCGATCGAGGCGCAGGCGCTGCTGGCGACGTACGGCCAGGACCGCGAACGGCCGCTGTATCTGGGGTCGTTGAAGTCGAACATCGGGCATGCGCAGGCGGCGGCCGGTGTGGGCGGCGTCATCAAGATGGTGCAGGCGATGCGGCACGGGACCATGCCGCGGACGTTGCACGTGGATGAGCCGTCGCCGCACGTGGACTGGTCGGCCGGTGCGGTGGAGCTGCTGACCGAGGAACGGGAGTGGGCGCGTACCGACCGGCCGCGCCGGGCGGGGGTGTCGTCCTTCGGGATCAGCGGCACCAACGCCCACGTCATCGTCGAGGAGCCCACACCTGAACCCGGACCCGCACTCACACCCGCACCCATCCTCACACCCACACCCGAACTCACCCGCAAGCCCGGCGCCCCGGGCAACGCGCCGACCCCCGGCCGCCTTCCCGCCGTCGGCGCGCCCTGGCTGCTGTCCGCCCGCGGCGAGCAGGCCCTCGCCGCCCAGGCCGAACGCCTCCTGGCCCACCTGGACCGGCATCCCGACGCCGCCCTCGTGGACGTGGGCCACGCCCTGGCCGCCCGGACCCGGCACGACGAGCGGGCCTACGTCGTCGCCGCCGACCGGGCCGAACTCCTCGACGGACTACGGGTGCTGGCCCGGGGCGAGACCGGCCCCACCGCCCTGCGCGCACCGGCCGGACAGTCGGGCAAGACGGCGTTCCTGCTGACCGGCCAGGGCTCCCAGCGCCTCGGCATGGGCCGCGAACTGTACGCCGCCTCCCCGGTGTTCGCCGCCGCCCTGGACGAGGTGTGCGTCCACCTGGACCGCGAACTCGTACGGCCCCTGAAGCAGGTGCTGTTCGCCCCCGAGGACTCCGCGGACTCGGCGCTGCTCGACCAGACGGTCTTCACCCAGGCCGCCCTGTTCGCCGTGGAGACCGCGCTGTTCCGGCTCGCCGAACACCACGGTCTCACCCCCGACTACCTGCTCGGCCACTCCATCGGCGAGGTCACCGCCGCCCACCTCGCGGGCGTGCTGAGCCTGCCCGACGCCGCCGTACTCGTCGCCGAACGCGGCCGGCTCATGCAGGCCGCCCGGGAAGGCGGCGCGATGGCCGCCGTCGAGGCCGCCGAGCAGGACGTCCGCGACGCCCTCGCCCCCTACGGCGACCGGGTGGCCGTCGCCGCGGTCAACGCGCCCCGCTCCACGGTCGTCTCGGGCGACGCCGACGCCGTCGACGAACTCGCCGCGCTCTTCCGCGGGCGCGGCGCGCGCACCCGGCGCCTGCCGGTCAGCCACGCCTTCCACTCCCCGCACATGGACGAGGTGCTCGACGAGTTCCGCGTCGTCGCCGCCGACCTCACCTACCACGCCCCGCGCATCCCCGTCGTCTCCAACGTCACCGGCGAGTTCGCCACCACGGAGGAGCTGGCCTCGCCCGACTACTGGGTGCGGCACATCCGCGGCACCGTCCGCTTCCTGGACGGCGTCCGGCTGCTGGAGCGGCACGGCGTCACCGAATGGCTGGAGCTGGGCCCGGACGCCGTGCTCACCGCCCTGGTCCAGGCGTCCCTGGACGGCGGGGGCGGTGCCGTGGCCGCCGCACTGCGCCGGGGCCGCCCCGAGGAGCGGACGTTCACCACGGCGCTCGGCCTGCTCGCCGCACGCGGCGCGGCCCTGCGCTGGGACACCCTGTTCCCGGGCGCCCGCCCCGCCGAACTGCCCGCCTACCCCTTCCAGCGGCAGCGGTACTGGCTGACCGCCCCGGCGACCGTCGCCGACGCCGCCGGTTTCGGACTCGGCGCGGTGGGCCATCCGCTGCTCGGCGCCGAGGTGTCCCTCGCCGAGCGCGACGAGCGCGTCCTGACCGGGCGGCTGTCCCCGCACACCCACCCCTGGCTGGCCGATCACGCCGTCGCGGGCCGCGTCCTGGTGCCCGGCACCGGCCTGCTGGAGATCGCCCTCGCCGCAGGCGAGCGCACCGGCGCCCGGACGGTGGACGACCTCACCCTCACCGCACCGCTCACCGTGCCCGCACACGGCGGCGTCCGCGTGCAGGTGACCGTCGGCGCGGCCGACGCCGACGGCGTCCGCCCGCTGCGGATCCACTCCCGCCCCGAACAGGACGCCACCGGGCACGAAGACGGGGACGAGAACGAGGGCGACTGGACCCTGCACGCGCACGGCGCCCTGCGCCCCGACACGGCCCCCACGGCCGCCGACCCCGCCGCCGCCCTCACGGCCTGGCCGCCGCCCGGCGCCACCGAGACCGACCTGACCGGCGCCTACGACCGCCTCACCGAGCTGGGCTACGCCTACGGCCCCGCCTTCCGCAACCTGCGCCGACTGTGGACCGACGGTGACGACCTCCTCGCCGAGGTGGCGCTCGACGCCGAACAGCGCGCCCAGGCACACCGGTTCACCCTCCACCCCGCCCTGCTCGACGCCGCCCTGCACACCCTGCTGCCCGGCGTCGCGCGGCCGGACGGCCCGCCGCTGCTGCCGTTCGCCTTCTCCGGCGCGACCGTCCGCGCCACCGGCGCCGACACCCTGCGGGTACGGCTCACCCGCGGCGGCGCCGACTCGGCTCCGGTGGTCTCCCTGACCGCCGCCGACGGCGCCGGCGCCCCGCTCGCCACGATCGAGGAACTGGCCCTGCGGCCCCTGGACGCCGATGCCCTGACCGCGGCCACCTCGCGGAACGACGGGCTCCTGCGCCTCGACTGGAGCCCACTGCCGCTGCCCGCGGCGGACCCGGCTGACCCGGCGACCCCGGCGAACCCGGCGGGCGGCGACTGGGCCCTGCTCGGCGCCCCGGACCAGGCCGCGTTCGCCCCGGAGGGCCGGCCGCCCACCGCCTACGCCGACACCGCCGCGCTGCGCCGCGCGCTGGACGAGGGCGCGCCCGTACCGGCCGTCCTGCTCGTGCCGTACCTCGGCGACGCCGACACGGCCGACCCGCCGCCGCTGCGGGCGCGCACCGCGCTGCGGGCCGCGCTCGCGGACGTCCAGGACTGGCTGGCCGACGACCGGCTCGCCGACACCCGCCTGGTGGCCGTCACCCGGCACGCCGTCGCCACCGCACCCGACGAGGACGTCACTGACCTGGTGCACGCCCCGGTGTGGGGGCTGCTGCGCTCGGCCCAGTCCGAACACCCCGGCCGCCTCCAGCTGATCGACACCGACGACCCCGCCCGCCTCGCCGCCGTCCTGCCCGCCCTGATCGCCGCGGGCGAACCGCAGAGCGCGCTGCGCGACGACACCCTCCGCGTACCCCGCCTCGCCCGCGTCCGGCCGTCCGCCGGACCGGCCGCCCCCGGCTGGGGCGACGGCGCGGTGCTGATCACCGGGGCCACCGGCACGCTGGGCGCGGTCCTGGCCCGCCACCTGGTGGCCGAGCACGGGGTGCGGGACCTGGTGCTGGTGAGCCGGCGCGGTGCGGCGGCGCCGGGCGCCGCCGCGCTGTCCGCTGAACTGGCCGCCGCGGGCGCGTCCGTGACCGTGGAGGCGTGCGACGTGGCGGACCGGGAGCAGGTGGCCGCGCTGGTCGGCCGGGTCGGGCAGCGGCTGTCGGCGGTGGTGCACACCGCCGGCGTCCTGGACGACACGACCGTGCAGTCGCTGACGCCGGAGCGGCTGGAGGCGGTGCTGCGGCCCAAGGCGGACGCCGCCTGGCACCTGCACGACCTCACCCGCGACCTCAATCTGACCGCGTTCGTGCTGTACTCCTCCGTCGCGGGCCTGCTCGGCACGGCCGGCCAGGGCAACTACGCCGCCGGAAACACCTTCCTCGACGCGCTCGCCGCCCACCGCCGCGCTCACGGCCTGCCCGCGCTCTCCCTGGCCTGGGGCCTGTGGGACCAGTCCAGCACCATCACCGGGCACCTCGCCGACACCGATCTGCGCCGCCTGGCCCGCTCCGGACTGCTGCCGCTGACCACCGACGACGCCCTGGCCCTCCTCGACGCCGCGCCCGCGGCCGGGGAGAGCGTCCTCGCCGTCACCCGGCTCGACCTGCGCGCCCTGCGCGACCAGAACCGCGACCAGAACCGCGACCAGAGCGGCGACCAGGTCCCGGCCGTACTGCGCGGCCTGGTCCGCACCCCCGCCCGCAGGCCCCGGGCCGACACCGGCACCGCCGCCGACCGCGGCCCGTCGCTGGCCGAACGGCTCGCGCCGCAGTCCGCAGCGGAACGCGACCGGCTCCTCACCGATCTGGTACGCGCCCGGATCTCCGCCGTGCTCGGCCACAGCGACCCCGGCGCGATCGACGCCGAACGCTCGGTCCAGGAACTGGGCTTCGACTCGCTCACCGCCGTGGAACTGCGCAACCAGCTCGCGAAGGAGACCGGACTGCGCCTGCCCACCACCCTCGTCTACGACCACCCCACCCCGAGAGCCGTCGCCGCCCACCTGGCCGGACAGCTCACCGTCGAGGAGACCACCCCCGACGCACCCGTCCTCGCCGAACTGTCCCGGCTGCACACCCTCATCGAGGCCGCGGCGGGCGACCGCGACGCCCACGGCCGCATCACCGAGCGGCTGCGCGCACTGCTCGCCACCGCCGACGCGGCGGCCGGCGGCGCCGCTGCGGACACCCGGGACGGCGACCTGGACGACGACCTGGACTCGGCCACCGACGAGGAACTGTTCGCGCTCGTCGACGACCTCGACTGACCGACCGCACCCGCACCGAAACCCCCCTCACTACACAGGAGTTGACAGACCATGGCGGGCGAGGACAAGCTCCGCGACTATCTCAAGAAGGCCGTCGCCGACGCCCGCGAGGCGCGCAGGCAACTGCGGGAGACCGAGGACCGGCGCCACGAACCGATCGCGATCGTCGGCATGGCCTGCCGCTACCCCGGCGGGGTCACCTCCCCGGAGGAGCTGTGGCGGCTGGTCGCCGAGGGCACGGACGCCGTGTCCGCGTTCCCGGACAACCGCGGCTGGGACCTGGACGCGCTGTACGACCCCGACCCCGAGCGCACCGGCGCCTCGTACACCCGCGAGGGCGGCTTCCTGCACGACGCCGACCGGTTCGAACCGGAGTTCTTCGGCCTCTCGCCGCGCGAGGCCGACGCGGTCGACCCGCAGCAACGGCTGCTGCTGGAGACCGCATGGGAGACCTTCGAGTCCGCCGCACTCGATCCCACCGCACTGCGCGGCTCCCGCACCGGCGTGTTCACCGGCCTCATGTACAGCGACTACGGCTCCCGGCCGCACCTGCCCCCGGACGACACCGAGGGCTACCTGTTCAGCGGCAGCGCGGGCAGCATCGCGGCCGGCCGGCTGTCGTACACCTACGGCTTCGAGGGGCCCGCCGTCTCCGTCGACACGGCCTGCTCCTCGTCCCTGGTCGCCCTGCACCTCGCCGCGAACGCCCTGCGCAACGGCGAGTGCGATCTCGCCCTGGCCGGCGGGGCCACGGTGATGTCCACACCGGTCGCCTTCGTCGAGTTCTCCCGGCTGCGGGGCCTCGCCCCCGACGGACGCTGCAAGTCCTTCGGCGCCGGCGCGGACGGCGTCGGCTGGGCGGAGGGCGTCGGACTGCTCCTCGTGGAGCGGTTGTCGGACGCGCTGCGCAATGGCCATCGGGTGTGGGCGGTGGTGCGGGGGAGTGCGGTGAATCAGGACGGTGCGAGCAACGGTCTGACGGCGCCGAACGGTCCGTCGCAGGAGCGGGTGATCCGGCAGGCGTTGGCTGATGCCCGGTTGTCGGCGGCGGACGTGGACGTGGTGGAGGCGCACGGTACGGGGACCCGGCTGGGGGATCCGATCGAGGCGCAGGCGCTGCTGGCGACGTACGGACAGGACCGTGAACGGCCGCTGTACCTGGGGTCGTTGAAGTCGAACATCGGGCATGCGCAGGCTGCTGCCGGTGTGGGCGGGGTCATCAAGATGGTGCAGGCCATGCACCACGGCGTCCTGCCCCGCACCCTGCACGTGGACGAGCCGTCGCCGCACGTGGACTGGTCGGCCGGTGCGGTGGAGCTGCTGACCGAGGAACGGGAGTGGGCGCGTACCGACCGGCCGCGCCGGGCCGGGGTGTCCTCGTTCGGCTTCGGCGGCACCAACGCCCACGTCATCGTCGAGGAAGCCCCCGCCACGCCGGACGACGAGTCCGCTCGGGAACCCGCCGCCGTGCCCGTCCTGCCCTGGGTGCTGTCCGGCCGCACCCCCCAAGGGCTCCAGGCCCAGGCCGAACGGCTGCTCGCGCACGTCGAGCGGCACCCCGGCCTCCGCCCCCTCGATATCGCCTACACCCTCGCCACCGGCCGCGCCGCCCTCACACACCGCGCCGTGACCGTCGGCGCCGACCGTGACGGCCTCCTCGCCGGGCTCCGCGCCCTCGACACCCGCACGACCGCCGACGGCGCACTCGGTTTCGTGTTTTCGGGTCAGGGGTCGCAGTGGGTGGGGATGGGGCGGGAGTTGGCGTCGGTGTTTCCGGTGTTCGCTGGGGTGTTGGATGAGGTGTGTGGGGTGTTGGATCCGTTGGTGGGTGGGTCGTTGCGGGAGGTGATGTTCTCGGGTGGTGGGGGGTTGTTGGATCGGACGGGGTGGACGCAGCCGGCGTTGTTCGCGTTCGAGGTGGCGTTGTTCCGGTTGGTGGAGTCGTGGGGTGTGGTGCCGGGTGTGGTGGCGGGGCATTCGGTGGGGGAGTTGGTGGCGGCTTATGTGGCGGGTGTGTTGTCGTTGGGGG